>NZ_JAGWCV010000011.1:0-80994 GCF_020657735.1 Clostridioides sp. ZZV15-6383
AGCAATAGCAATAGCAATAGCAATAGCAATAGCAATAGCAATAGCAATAGCAATAGCAATAGCAATAGCAATAGCAATAGCAATAGCAATAGCAATAGCAATAGCAATAGCAATAGCAATAGCAATAGCAATAAAATTTCAAATAATAGTGTAGACTCTAAATTTGTGAATAGCAGAGTTAAATCAATAGATATAATAAGAGGGCTATCAATAGCCCTCATGATAGTTTGTAATAATCCTGGGACTTGGATGAGAATGTATCCTCAACTAAGACATGCTGTATGGCATGGTGTAACACTTGCAGATTTTGCATTTCCTTTTTTTGTTATATCCTTAGGTGTTACAATTCCAATATCAATAAATAGTAAACTAAAAAATAATAAATCTACATTAAGTATAATACTTAGTATATTCAAGAGAAGTATCTTATTGATATTATTTGGATTTTTCTTAAATTACCTAGGAAATCCTGATTTAAATACTGTAAGAATACTTGGAGTACTTCAACGTATGGGACTAGTCTATTTTGTGACTAGCTTAGTATACTTACTACTAAAAAAATTAAATGTTGGAAGTACTGTTACAATAATTACTTTCTTATGTATATCTGCATTTATAATAGTAGGATATTACATAGTAGCAAAACCTTATGGGTTTGAGTTAGAAGGTTCTCTTGCACAATTAGTGGATTTACATTTCTTTAAAGGTCATTTGTACAAGTCAGATTTTGAGCCAGATGGTTTTTTAACTAGTATAGTAGCAATTTCTTCAGGAATGTTGGGATGCACGATGGGATGTGTGCTTTTAAAAGAAAACATAGGAGAGTATAAAAAATTCTTTAAAATATTAGTTATGAGTATTATTTTACTAATAGGTGCTTTTATATTTAATCAGTATTTTCCATTTAATAAAAGATTATGGTCTAGCTCATTTGTACTTTTAATGGCTGGAAGTTATGGTATATTACTGTCAATATTTTATTTTATATGTGACATCAAAAATAAAAGTAAAATATTTACCCCAATAATAGCGCTTGGAAGTAGCCCTATTTTTACATATATGTGTCTCGAGATATTAAGCCATGTTTTTTGGAACCTTCCAAAACTTACAAATAAAGTCGATTATCCAACTACCTTGGTAGAGTGGACTACATATGAACTTATAACTCCTTGGGCAGGTACAACTTGGGATTCTCTTGTATTTTCTTTATTGTATGTCCTATTCTGGGTTATAGTAATGTCTATTATGTATAAGAAAAAAATATTTATCAAAATTTAGTGCAATATTTTTAGACGCTAAAGTCTTTGTTTTGTTCAAATACACGGAAACTATCAAATATAATCAAAATTTCCCCTCGATAAAATTTAAAAACCATGCCATAAAAGATTACAAAAAGATTACAATTTGTAATCTTTTGTGTTATAATGAAAAAAGATTTACATAATATTGAATTTATGTAATATAAAACAAGTTCAAGAAGAATTAAATAAGATTTAAAGATCTAAAAATCTAGGGGGGATACAATGAGAAAAAGAACAAAATTATTAGCAACAGGAATGTTGTCTATAGCAATGGTGGCACCAAACGTGGCTTTAGCAGCAGAAAATACTACTGCAAATACAGAATCTAACTCAGATATTAATATAAATTTACAAAGAAAAAGTGTAGTGTTAGGAAGTAAATCTAATGCAAGTGTAAAATTTAAAGAAAAATTAAATGCTGATTCAATAACATTAAATTTTATGTGTTATGATATGCCACTTGAAGCTACTTTAAATTACAATGAAAAGACAGATTCATATGAAGGTGTAATAAACTATAACAAAGACCCAGAATACTTAAATGTGTGGGAACTTCAAAGCATAAAAATAAATGGCAAAGATGAACAGAAAGTTTTAAACAAAGAAGACTTAGAGTCTATGGGATTAAATCTTAAGGATTATGATGTTACACAAGAGTTTATAATAAGTGATGCAAATTCAACAAAAGCAGTAAATGAATATATGAGAAAAACTTCTGCACCAGTAAAAAAACTTGCTGGCCCTACTAGATTTGAAACTGCTGTTGAGATAAGTAAACAAGGTTGGAAAGATGGGTCTAGTAAGGTTGTAATAGTTAATGGAGAATTAGCAGCAGATGGAATCACAGCTACTCCACTTGCATCTACATATGATGCACCAATATTACTTGCAAATAAAGATGATATACCAGAAAGTACAAAGGCAGAATTAAAACGTCTAAACCCAAGTGATGTAATAATCATAGGTGATGATGGTTCAGTTTCACAAAAGGCAGTATCTCAAATTAAATCTGCTGTAAATGTAAATATAACTCGTATTGGTGGGGTTGATAGACATGAAACATCTTTACTTATCGCAAAAGAAATAGATAAGTATCATGATGTTAATAAAATATACATAGCAAATGGATATGCTGGTGAATATGATGCTCTTAATATTTCACCAAAAGCTGGTGAAGACCAACAACCTATAATATTATCTAATAAAGATTCCGTACCACAAGGTACATATAATTGGTTATCTTCACAAGGTCTAGAAGAAGCTTATTATATAGGTGGTAGTCAAAGTTTATCATCAAAAATCATAGACCAAATATCTAAAATAGCAAAAAATGGGACTTCAAAAAATAGAATTTCTGGAGCAGATAGACATGAAACAAATGCAAATGTAATCAAGACTTTCTATCCAGATAAAGAATTGAGTGCAATGTTAGTTGCAAAATCTGACATAATAGTTGATTCAATAACAGCAGGACCTTTAGCAGCTAAATTAAAAGCTCCAATACTTATAACTCCAAAAACTTATGTTTCTGCATACCATAATACAAACTTATCAGAAAAAACAGCAGGAACAGTATATCAAATTGGTGATGGAATGAAAGATAGCGTTATAAGTTCTATAGCATCTAGTTTATCAAAACACAATGCACCAACAGATCCAGACAATTCAGGTTCAGCAACAGGAAAAACTGTAGTGATAGACCCAGGTCATGGGGGTTCTGATTCAGGGGCAACAAGTGGGCTAAATGGTGGAGCACAAGAAAAGAAATATACTCTTAATACGGCACTAGCAACTACTGAATATTTACGTTCAAAAGGTATAAATGTTGTTATGACTAGAGATACAGATAAGACAATGGCTTTAGGAGAAAGAACAACATTATCAAATACTATAAAGCCAGATTTATTTACAAGTATACATTACAATGCATCTAATGGAGCTGGTAATGGTGTGGAAATTTATTACAAAGTAAAAGATAAGAATGGTGGAACAACTAAGACTGCAGCATCAAATATCTTAAAAAGAATACTAGAAAAATTTAACATGAAAAATAGAGGAATCAAGACAAGAACACTTGCTAATGGAAATGATTACCTATATGTGTTAAGAAATAATAATTATCCAGCAATACTTGTTGAATGTGCATTTATTGACAATAAGAGCGATATGGATAAGTTAAATACTACAGAAAAAGTAAAAACAATGGGAACTCAAATTGGAATAGGAATAGAAGATACAGTAAAATAAAATAAAAAATATTAAAGCAAAACATATCATCTCCTGTTATAATGTAAAATATAACAAGAGATGATATATTTTTGTAAAGAATCAAATTGTTTACAATGATGTTTCTTGTATTGATAATCTGCTCATTATTGAGTATAATATAGGAATAAGTCAAAAATAAGATAGAAATAAGTTGAAATTAAGAATTAAAAAATTTTTATTCCAATATGGAGGTAACTATGTCTGGATATACTAATGATGAGTGTGAAATACCTAAAATTAAAAGCTATCCAGGGGCAGATAAAGAAATTGCAAGTGAGATTGACTATAGCATAGTAAAAGGAACAGTTCTATTTGACTTGTACCAAAGAATTATGGATTTAGTTTTAGCTATAATAGGACTTGTGATAGGTTTACCTTTAATAGCAATATTTGGAATTCTTATTAAAATAGAGGACAAAGGACCAATAACTTATAAGCAAGAAAGACTAGGAAAATGCGGGAGAAGATTCTATATATATAAATTAAGATCTATGAGAACAGACGCAGAAAAATTTGGCGCACAATGGGCTGAAAAAGATGATCCTAGAATAACTAAGGTTGGAAAGTTTATTAGGAAAACTAGAATTGATGAGATTCCACAGCTGTTTAATATATTAAAGGGGGACATGGGCTTAATAGGCCCTAGACCAGAGAGACCAAACTTTACTGTTCAATTCAATGAGGAAATACCTGGATTTATCAACAGGCTTGCTATAAAACCTGGACTTACAGGTTGGGCACAAGTAAATGGTGGATACGAAATCACTCCTGAAGAAAAACTTAAAGAAGATATTTACTATATAAAAAATAGGAGTATATTACTTGACTTTAAGATACTCTTTAAAACTGTTAAAGTAGTATTGACAGGAGACGGAGCTAGATAATTTTAAAATATTAGATTACTAATCAATGAAAAAGCTCTTTAAAAAAGAGCTTTTTTATTGTCAAAAAATACAAAAAAGAAAAGGAATGAGAACTTATGATTAAAAAAATTTCTACTATATTATCGTTAGTTTTGTTAATCTCTATTTCTAGTACGATAGGAGTATTTGCAGATGCAAATCCTAAAAAAGAGTTGATAGAAGGAAGTATACCAGAGATTTCTGCAGAGTTAAATAGAAGAGTATTTAAGGATTCTAAAGAAGTAATTCTTGTAAATGAAGATTCAATTGTAGATAGTATAAGTGCAACACCTTTAGCATATGCAAAAAATGCTCCAATAGTTGTAACTAAGAGTAAAAATCTTGGTAGAGTAACAAGAAATTATCTAAAAGAACTAGCTCCAGAGAAAGTTACGATAATAGGTGGTTTAAAGGCAGTATCTAAAGATGCTGAACGTAATATAGAAAGAATGGGAATGAAAGTAGAAAGAATAAGAGGAAAAGACAGATATGATACATCTTTAAAGATAGCTAGAGAAATGTACAGAACAGTAGGATTTGATAAAGCATTTTTACTTAGCTCAACTACAGGATTAGAGAATGCCATATCTGTATATTCTTATGCAGCTAAAAGTGGAATGCCAATAATATGGGCTAAAGATGAAGGTTTTGAAGAACAAATTGATTTCTTAAAAGGTAAAAATCTTGAAAAAATATATGCATTGGGGGATTCAAAAGAATTTATTGCAGAGGTTGATTCTAACTTAAAGAATATAGAAGGTATAAAGCAAATAAATAAATCAAGTACAAATGTAGATTTAATAAAGAAGTTTTATGATGAAAAAGATATAAAGAAAATCTATACTGCTAGATTAGACTTTGGTAGTAGATCTGATGTAAACGAATATATTTCTTTGGGAGTAGTATCAGCAAAAGAAAATATGCCAATACTGATTTGTAGTGATAATTTAAGTCGTGCACAAGATAAATTCTTGAAAAATAGCAATATAAATGATGTAGTTGAAGTTGGATACACAGTAGGTAATTATAGTTTACTTAAGAGTATATTTAATCTAACATTCTTATCTTCTATAATATTAATACTATTATTACTATTGATTACATTTAGGGCATTTAGATATGAGTCGAAATAGTTTTTGATTTATAAAGGAAGCTTTTCATAGGTTAAATTTACTTAGTCAGAAGAATGTTTATAAGCAGTTTTAAAAGTTCTACTTTTAGAGTTTAAATTAGATAAGGAGAAATAAAATGTCAAAAACAGCTAAAGCAGCATTGTGGATTATGGCAGCCACTATGTTTTCAAAAGTATTAGGTTTTCTTAGAGAACTTGTACTTGCAAATTTCTATGGGACAGGTATGTATGCAGACGTATTTGTATTAACATTAAATATACCTGGTTTAATCATAGCAGTCATAGGTTCTGCAATTGCTACAACTTATATACCTATGTACTTTGAGACAAAGAAAAGACTCGGAGATGAAGGTGCCTTAAAATTTACTAATAATGTTTTAAATATATGCTATATAATGGCTATAGTAATAGCTATTATTGGGCTTTTATTTACAGAGCAATTTGTTACAGTATTTGCAGCAGGATTTAGAAATGACCCTGCTAAATTTCAAGCAGCGATATTATTTACTAAAATAATGATTTCAGGAGTTTTGTTCCTGAGTGGAAGTAAAATATTTAGTTCATTTTTACAGGTGAATGACAGTTTTGTAATTCCTGGGCTTATAGGAATTCCATATAATATTATAATAATAGCAGCAATAGCACTAAGTGCAGGTAAAAACATATGGATACTGCCAGCAGGAGCATTACTTGCTATGGCGAGTCAACTATTATTTCAACTTCCATTTGCATTTAAGAAGTCCTACAAGTATAAGCCATATATAAATTTAAAGGATGAGTCTATAAAAGAATTAGTCAACTTAGTATTGCCTATGTTAATAGGAGTAGCTGTGGGACAGTTAAATATATTTGTTGACAGATTATTGGCAACTACTTTGGGAGATGGGAAGCTGTCTGCCCTTAACTATGCAAATAGATTAAATGAGTTTGTTATGGCGTTATTTGTTACGTCTATAATAACAGTTATATATCCTAAGCTAGCAAAAATGTCAGGTAAAGATAACAAAGAAGGATTTATAAGTACTATTGTAAAATCATCAAATTGCATTATATTGGTGGTGCTTCCTATATCTGTAGGAGCTATTATATTAGCAGAACCTCTTGTTAGGATATTATTCCAAAGGGGTAAATTTGATGCGTTATCAACAGACCTTACATCTATAGCACTTAGATTGTATTCACTAGGCTTATTGGCTTGTGGAGTAAGAGATGTTTTATATAGGGCATTTTACTCTCTTTCAGACACAAAGACACCAATGATAAATGGAAGTATAGCTTTAGTAATAAATATAGTTCTTAATTTAATATTAATAAGACCACTGGGTCATGCAGGTATTGCTATATCAACTAGTACATCTAACATAATTACAGTTATATTATTATTTATATCTCTTAAAAAGAAAAATGGATATTTTGGAGGAGATAAAATTATAAAGACTGGTTTAAAAAGTTTGGTAGCATCAGGCGTAATGGCAGTAGTCACTTTATTGATATATAGTAATCTATATGTACTTATAGGTTCAGGAACAATTAAAGAAATTGTAGCAGTTGGAGTTGGGGTATTAGGTGGAGCCTCTGTATATACGATATTGATAGTTTTATTTAAGGTAGAAGAGATGGATTTAGCTTTTGAATTTTTAAGAAAAGGAAAACAAAAACTACTTAAAAGATAGACATTTACATTAAAAAATTAAAATAGAGTTAGAAAGGATGAAAATATGGATTATAAGAATAATTATGAAATGTGGTTAAATTCTCCTTATTTTGATGAACAAACGAAAAATGAGTTGTTAGGAATAAAAGACGATGAAAAAGAAATACAAGATAGATTTTATAAGAATTTAGAGTTTGGAACAGGTGGATTAAGAGGTATAATAGGAGCGGGAACTAATAGAATCAATATTTATACTGTTAGACGTGCAACACTTGGAATTTCAAATTATATTATGAAGACTCAAGGTGAAGAAGGAAAGAAAAAGGGAATAGTTATAGCATATGATAGCAGATACATGTCGAGAGAATTTTGTATAGAAGTGGCAAAGACTTTAAGTGCTTATGGTGTAAAGGCTTATATTTTTAAAGAATTAAAGCCAACACCAGAACTTTCTTTTGCTGTAAGATATTTAAAATGTGCTATGGGAATAGTAATAACAGCAAGTCATAACCCTAAAGAGTACAATGGGTACAAGGTATATGACTCAGACGGTGGTCAAATCTGTATAGATATGGCAAATGATATAATAGCAGAAGTTAATAAGATTGATGACTACAGTATTATTAAAACTTTAGATTTTGAAGAAGCTTTATCTAAAAATTTAATAACTATATTAGATAATGAAGTAGAGGATGAGTTTATAAAGGCTGTTAAGAAGCAAGTTTTAAGACAGAATATAATAGATGAGTATGGAAAAAAATTAAAAATAATATATACACCTATTCACGGGACAGGAAATAAGCCAGTGAGAAGAGTCTTAAATGAATGTGGCTTTGAAAATGTAACAGTGGTTAAAGAGCAAGAATTGCCAGATTCTAATTTTTCAACAGTTAAGTATCCTAACCCAGAAGAAAAGTCAGTATTTAATATAGCTATTGAAATGGCAAAGAGTAATGGTGCTGATTTGATAATAGGAACAGACCCTGATTGTGACAGAGTAGGTGTTGTTGTAAAAGATTCTAGTGGTGAGTATGTAGTATTAAATGGAAACCAGGTTGGCTCACTTTTAGTTAGATATATAGTAGAAGGCTTAGTCAAAGAAAATAAACTACCTAAAAATAATCCTACAATAATAAAAACTATAGTTACATCAGAACTAGGTGCCAAAATAGCAAAGGCTTATAATGTAGATTGTTTAAATACTTTAACAGGATTTAAATTTATAGGAGAAAAAATAAATTCTTTTGAAGAAAGTAATGATAGAAGCTTTATAATGGGATATGAGGAAAGCTATGGTTACTTAATTGGAACTCATGCTAGAGATAAAGATGGTGTTGTATCTTCACTTATGATATGTGAAATGGCAGCATACTATTCTTCAAAAGGTATGAACTTGTATGAAGCTTTGATAGATACATATAATAAATTTGGATACTACAAAGAAGATTTAAAGTCAGTGACTTTAAAAGGCATAGATGGAATAAAAAAAATAAAAGAGATGATGCTTTACTTTAGAAGTGTTAAAATAGATAATGTGGCTGATGTAAAAGTAGATAAGATTTTAGATTATAAAAATGGAGTAGATGATTTACCAAAATCAGATGTACTTAAATTTTTACTTGAAGATGGTTCTTGGATAGCTATAAGACCTTCAGGTACAGAACCTAAAATTAAATTTTACTTTGGAGCAAATTCAGACAACCAAGAAGATGTAGAATTTAAATTGAAAAATTTAATATCTTATATATTAAATGTAGTAGATTCTATATAAAAAGCTAAGGGGAGATAAACAATGAAAGTATATAATGTCATAATGGCTGGAGGAGGCGGGACTCGTTTCTGGCCACTTAGTAGACAAGAAGTACCTAAACAGCTTATAAATTTAAGTGGAGAAGATGCTTTAATAAACGAAACTATAAACAGAATAGATTCTCTAGCAAAAAAAGACGATTTATTTATAGTAACTAATGAGAAGCAATTGGAAGCTTTAAAGGATATAGTAAAAGATAAATGTTTAGATAGTAATATTTTGCCAGAACCATGTGCCAGAAATACGGCAGCAGCTATAGGCTTTGCAGCCTTTAACATAATGAAAAAATATGGTGATGGTGTTATGTGTGTATATCCAGCTGACCATTATATAAAAGATGAAAAAGAATTTAAATCTATTTTAGAAAAAGCTATCTATATAGCAGAAAATAATGATAAACTAGTAACTATTGGGATAACTCCTACATTTCCATCAACAGGATATGGATACATAAATTTTAATAGAGAAAATACAATAGAAAATGTTGCATATGAGGTAGTGGAGTTTGTAGAAAAGCCAAACTATGAGATTGCTAAAGAATATGTAAACTCTAAGAAATATGTATGGAATAGCGGAATGTTCGTATGGAAGGTATCTAAAATATTAGAAGATTTTAAGAGATACTTACCAAAAGTATATGAAAAATTAGAAGAGATAAGCAAATACTTAGGAACAAAAGAAGAAATAGAAAAAATAAAAGAAATATATCCAACAATACAATCAATCTCTATAGATTATGGTATTATGGAAAGAAGTAATGATGTTATAGTAGTTCCTGGCGATTTTGGGTGGAATGACGTTGGTTCTTGGGACTCTCTAGGTGCAATATATCCAACTGATGATGAAGGTAATATCAAAAGAGGTGAAAATATTACTATAGATACCAAAAACTCAATTATATATTCAGATGACAAATTAATATCGACAATAGGTATTAGTGATTTGATAGTAGTGTCTACGAATGATGCAGTTATGGTTTGTAGAAAAGATAAAGCTCAAGATGTCAAAAAGATAGTAGAGCAATTAAAAGAAGAAGATAGACGAGAATATATGTAGGAGGTGTTCATTTGATTCCTAAAAAAATACATTATGTATGGTTTGGTGGTCCAAAAGGCAATATAGAAAATATATGTATAAATTCTTGGAAAGAAAAGCTTCCAGAATATGAGATAGTAGAGTGGAATGAAAAAAACTTTGATATAGAGAAAGAAATAAAGGGAAATAAGTTTTTAGAAGAATGTTATAAAAGAAAACTTTGGGCATTTATATCGGACTATACAAGAATAAGAGTACTTTATGAACAAGGTGGAGTTTACATGGATACAGATATGCAGATATTAAAAGATATAACTCCTCTTTTAGACAATAATAGGCTTATATGTGGTTATGAAGATGATGGAGAATATATGAATGCAGCTATAATAGGTGTAGAAAAAGGACATCCTTTCTTTAAAGACTTATTAAATTACTATGAAAAAGAGGTTCTGAGTTCTTCTTTATTTACAATACCAAAGATTATGACTCATCTTATGGAAAAGAATTATAAAAAGATTGATAAAAATAATTATGAAGAAGGAATACGTGTTTACGATAAAGAATATTTTTATCCTTTTGGATTTAAAGAAGACTTTACACCAGAGTGTATTACAGCAAACACTTATGGGATACATTGGTGGGGAAAAAGTTGGGCTAAAAAGAGAAATTATTTCTTAGAAAGCAAACACTTAACAGGTGTAAATAAGATATGGAAGTGTTGTAAAATATTTGCAAGTAATACTTTACGAAGCTAAAAGGGAGAAAGTAAAATGAAGACTTTAAACGATGATAGAAATATTATGATTAGAAAATATCTTTATATATTTGTTTTGTTTATCATATTACTTAGAAAGTATATGATATCATTTATTGACCCAGATATGAATATAGGGATGATTAAATCAGCGTTATTTTATTCTTCAATAGGAATACTAATGCTACTTTTTTTATTTGATAAGAGAAAAAGTATAACAGAAATGGTGCTAGTTGGAGTTTGTGTCTTACTTTATTTATTAAATAGGGAAGGAGCTATATTATTAATCGTTTTATTAGCTGTATCAGCTAAACAAATAGATGATAAATTTATAGTTAAAAATTATTTAATAATATCTGCATGTTTTTTAATGGTAGCTATATTATTATTTAATTTATTTCCTTCATTAATATTTAATCAGGAAGTTCACTATAGATATATAGAAAAGATAGATATGCTTGTTACAAGAATGGATTTTGGACTTGGTAATCCAAATAGCGTATTTTATCATATGGTTACTATATATGCAGCATATATATTCTTAAGATATAAAGACTATAATAAATGGGATAGAATAATTTTATTTGGATCTGCATTTTTTGTTTATCAAACTACATATAGTAGAACTGGTTTTTTTACTATATTAGCAGGGTTGATATTTGTAGAAATAATAAGATTTATAGATATAAAAAAAATAAAAGGACTACCAATGCTTATAAAGACATTACCGATAATACTTATTTTATCTAGTGTAATTATTGGTACAGTGTTTGATAAAAGTACTGTATTAAATAGATTATTAGCAAGTAGACCTAAGTTCTGGAATGTATACTTAGCTGAAAAGGGGAATTTTCTGAAACCTTTTGGGAATTCATATAGTGCGGCTATAAAAGCAACTAATCCATTAGATAGTTCTTATGTATATATAATTAGTGTACTAGGAGTAATTGCTTGTATATTATTTATGTATTTGATGTATAAAGGAATAGAAAGCTTTATAGAAAAAGATAAAAAAGCGTATTTAGTGGCTTTATTTATATTTTTACTATACTCTTTTGCAGAAAATTTATTATTAGAAGCTTCATTTAGTTTTGCAATAGTATTACTAATAAAAGAAGTGATATTAAATGATAAAAGAGAGGTAGATTTGTGGAAAATGAAAAGTAGGAGGTAGTAATGTTAATATCATTAATAATGCCGACATTAAATAGATATGATGATATATACTTGCTTATGGACAGCTTAAAAAATCAAACTTACAAAAACTTTGAACTTATAGTAGTAGATCAAAATGATAATAACAAAGTTAAGGAGATAGTTGATAAATACATTGATAAGCTAGATATAAAGTATATAAAAAGTGATAAGCTAGGATTAAGCTATAACAGAAATATAGGCATAGATAATGCTAAAGGACAAATTATAGGTTTCCCTGATGATGATTGTGTTTACGAAAATGATACATTAGAAAAAGTTATAAATTTCTTTAATAAAAATAAAGATTATAAAATATATAGTTGCAAAACTATGGATGCAAATAAAATTGATGCTTTTAAGAAGATGTATGATGGAACTTGTGATATCACAAGTTCCAACGTTTTAGATACTATAACATCCATAACTTTTTTTATTAATTTTGAAGAGAATGAATATACAAGATTTGATGAAAAATTAGGTGTTGGTGGAGAGTTTGGCTCTGGCGAAGAGATAGATTATGTTTTAAACTTATTGAGTTTAGGTTTTAAAGGAAAATATTTTGGAAATGATATAATTTACCATCCTGCAAAAAAACATTCTAAATCTAAAGAAAAGTATCAAAAAGATTATAACTATGGAAGAGGTTTTGGAGCGTTTTGCAAAAAGGAAATAGTCTATAGAAAAAATTATAAGTTTATAAAGGTTATGGCATCAAAACTTGTAAGAAATATAGGAGGTCTTATATTGAGTTCTAATAGAGATTATCATAGTGCCACTATAAAGGGAAGAATTAATGGATTTAGACAGTATAAGTTATAATGAGGATGGTGTTTATGGACAAGGTTAAATTTTTAATAAATATGCTTTTGGCTTTTTTTATATATCCATTTAGTAAGCATAAGTTTAATGGTAGAAATATCTGGCTTATAGGTGGACATTCAGGAGATATATACAATGATAATTCAAAGTTCTTTTATGAGTATATGTTGAAAGAACATAATGATGTAGAAACTTATTGGGTAGTAAATAAAGACAGTAAAGTATTCGATAAAATTCCAGGCAAAAAATTAATAAGAGGAAGTGTAGAAAACTATCTATATTATTACAATTCAAAAGCAATAATATTTTCACATGCGCCATCAGCAGATATAGCACCATATAATTTTGCTGTACCTGTTCTTAATTATTTCCATAAAAAGACGATAAAAGTGTTTTTAAATCATGGGACTATAAGTTTTAAAAAGAGAAAACCAATGAATAAAAAATTCAAAAATATTATAGATAACTTATATAAAAGCTATAATATGGTTACAGCAAGTTCTGAGTTTGAAAGAAATGTTATGGTAAATGATTGGGGAATGTTAGATGACTCAGTTTATATAATTGGAAATGCAAGATATGACAATTTACCAACAAATGAAGTTGCACAAACACGAGATATATTATATACTCCTACATGGAGAGATTGGATAAAATTTAGTTCAGGAAAATTTACAGATACAGATTATTTTAAAAATATAATGAATTTCTTGAATGATGATAAGTTAAATAAAATTCTAGATGAAAAAGATATAAATGTAAAAATCTATATGCATCATCTTATGCATGAGTTTATAGATGATATAAAAGAAAATATAACAGGAAAACGAATTGTATTTTTAGATAAAGGGGTAACTCTAGCAAATGAAATTAGAAAATCAGCTGCAAATATAACTGATTATTCAAGTGTAGCCATAGACTTTTTATATATGAACAGACCTATATTGTTTTACCAATTTGACTTGGATGAATATATGCAAAAAGTTGACTCATATATAGATTTAAAAAGTGAAATGTTTGGGTCTTTGGCTTATAATAATGATGAAGCTGTGAATAAACTTATTGATATTATTGAGAATAATTTTGAGGTTATGGATAACCAAAAAAATGAAAGAAATAAGTTTTTCAGATATAATGACAATAAGAACTGCAAGAGGATATATGATTGTGTATTAAGTAAAATTAAATAAATATTTTATAAATGATGAGGAAGGTAATATGAAGAAGAATTTAGTATCTATAATTACTCCCATGTATAATTCTGAAAAATTTATTGAAGCAACCATAAAATCAGTATTAAACCAAACTTATCAAGAGTGGGAAATGTTAATTATTGATGATTGCTCAACAGATAATAGTCCTAATATAGTCAAATCTTATATGCAACAAGATAGTAGAATAAAATGTATAAAGACTGAGACTAATAAGGGTGTCTCTAATGCTAGAAATTTAGCACTAAGTAAGGCAACAGGACAATTTATAGCTTTTTTAGATAGTGATGACCAATGGAATAGTAGTAAGCTAGAAAAACAAGTAAACTTTATGTTAGAAAATGACTATGTAATCTCATTTACTTCATATGAACTAATGGATGAAAATGATAAGAAGTTAAACAAAGTAATAAAAGTTCCACCTAATGTAGATTATAGAAGATTATTGAAGGGAAATATTTTGGGATGTCTTACTGTTGTTATTGATAAGTCTAAACTGGATTTTGAAATCAAAATGAGTGGTGTAAGACATGAAGATTATGTCTTGTGGCTATCTATATTAAAAAGAGGACATATCGCCCATGGAATAAATGAAGTTTTAGCATTATATAGAAAATCTAGTAACTCACTAAGTGGTAATAAAATAAAAGCTGCTATGTGGACTTGGAATATATATAGAAATATAGAAAAAATACCTCTATACAAAGCTATATACTACTTTATTAATTATGGAATAAATGGAATCAAAAAAAGTTAGATAGAGAGGAAGATTTAATTAATGTATAAATATAAATTTACTGTATTTACTCCAACATATAATAGAGCTCATTTGCTTGAAAACCTGTATAATGATTTAAAAGCTCAAACATATGATTTCAATGATTTTGAATGGTTAATTGTTGATGATGGAAGTAGCGACAGTACTAAAGAATTAGTTGAAAAATTTATATCAGAAAATAAATTAAATATAAGATATATATACAAAGAAAATGGAGGAAAACATACTGCAATAAATCTAGGTGTAAAAAGTGCAGATGGAGAGCTATTTTTTATTGTAGATAGTGATGATGGTTTAATTAAAGATTCTCTTGAAATTGCTGATAATGAGTGGAATTCTGTAGAGAATAAAGAAGGATTTAGTGGAGTTGTTGGACTTTGTGTATATCCAAGCGGAGATTTGATAGGGACAAAAATGCCTGAAGATAAGAAAATATGTCACTTTGCAGACCTATATTTTAAGTATGGTGTTAAGGGAGATAAAAGTATAGTATTTGTAACTGATGAGCTTATAAAATTTCCTTTTCCAGAAAGAAAAGAAGTGAGATTTTTACCAGAAAGTGTAGTATGGAATGAAATGTCTAAATACTATAAAGTTAAATGTGTAAACAAACCTATGATAATAAGAGATTATTTGGATGATGGTTTGACTAAAAATATTTTAAATAAAAATGCATTGAAAGGTAGAGCATTAGAATTTTTATATTTAATAAATCAAAGTACATATCCATTAGATAGATATCCATATATGTGGATAAAAAATTACATAAATTTAGCCAGATATTCATTATTGTCTGATAGTCATTATTTTGGCGAAATAAATAAGATATCTGATAAATTATTGTATTTAGTATTGTTTCCATTAGGATATTATAAATATATTGGACAAAGAAAATTAGTATCTAAGTAAACTTGTTGGTATAGTACTGCTAGTTGCTATATAAGGAGAGTAAAAATATGAATGAGCCTTTAGTATCGATAATTACTCCTGTATATAATTCAGAAGAGTTTTTATCAGAGACGATAAAGTCAATCCAAAATCAAACTTATAAAAATTGGCAGCTTTTATTAGTGGATGATTGTTCTAAGGACAATTCAAGTGAAATTATAAAAAGTTTTCAAAAAGAAGATGCTAGAATAAAATATATAAAACTTGAAAAAAATTCTGGAGCTGCAGTATCTAGAAATGTTGGTATTAAAAATGCGGAAGGTAGATTTATCGCATTTGTAGATAGTGATGATTTATGGGATAGTAAAAAGTTAGAGATTCAGATAGAATATATGTTAAAAGGAAATATCGGATTTTCTTTTACATCTTATAGATATATGAGACAAGATGGAACAAAAACAAATAAAGTTGCAAGAGCACCTAAAAAGATTGACTATGAGGGATTGCTTAGAAATACTATAATAGGGTGTTCTACTGTAGTCATTGATAAGAATATCGTAGGTGAATTTAGCATGCCTTTAGTGAGAAGAGGACAAGATACTGCAACCTGGTTACAGTTACTTAAAAAGGAAAAATATGCATATGGAATTCCAGTAGATTTAGTGAATTATAGGCTAGTTGGAAATTCTATATCGAGCAACAAGATAAAAGCATTAAAACGAACTTGGAATACTTATAGAAATGTTGAAAATTTAAGTTTACCAAAAACCCTATATGTATTTTGTTTCTATGTTTTTAATGCCATTAAAAAAAGAGTATAAGTTTTATATACTTGGAGGTAAAAATAATGAAGATAGCTATAGCTGGGACTGGATATGTAGGGTTGGTTACAGGTGTTTGTCTAGCAGAGGTAGGTAATGAAAATGTAGTCTGTGTTGATGTAGATGAACAAAAAGTTAAATCAATGAAGCTTGGAATAGCTCCTATATATGAAGAAGGCCTAGAAGAACTTATGGTTAAAAATTACAATAGAGGAAGAATAGATTACACTACTGATTATAAAAAAGCTTATGAAGATGCAGATGTAATATTAATAGCTGTAGGTACTCCAGAGAGAAGTGATGGTTCAGCTAATTTAGATTATATAAAGGCTGTTGCAAAGCAAATAGCTGAAACTATAACAAAAGATACTCTAGTTGTAATAAAATCTACAGTACCAATTGGTACAAATGAAGAAATAGAATGTTATATAAATAAGAATTTAAAAAATGAGGTAAAAGTAGAACTTGCATCTAATCCAGAGTTTTTGTCACAAGGAACAGCAGTAAAAGATACTTTACATGCTTCAAGAATCGTTATAGGTGTAGAAAGTGAATGGGCTAGAGATATATTACATCAAATTTATGAACATTTTAATCAACCTATAATAGTTACAAATAGAAATAGTGCTGAAATGATAAAATACGCATCAAATAACTTCTTGGCACTTAAAATATCTTTTATGAATGATATTGCAAATCTTTGTGAAATAGCTGGGGCTAATGTAGAAGATGTAGCTTTAGGAATGAGTTATGATGATAGAATAGGAAGTAAGTTTTTAAAGGCGGGAATAGGATATGGTGGTTCTTGTTTTCCAAAAGATACAAAAGCTCTTCACTGGCTATCTGAACATAATGGATATGAATTAAAAACAGTAAAAGCTGCAATAGAAGTTAATGAAAGCCAAAAACTTAAATTAGTTAGAAAGGCATCTAAACTAGTAGAGAGTTTTCAAGATATGAAGGTTGCTGTTTTAGGTTTGACTTTTAAACCAGACACTGATGATATAAGAGAAGCTCCATCTATACCAAATATAAAATATTTGCTTGAAAGAGGAGCAAGAGTGACAGTATACGACCCAATTGGTGTGAGTAATACTAAGAAAATATTTGGTGATTCTATACTCTATGCTGATTCTGTAGATGATGCTATAGAAGATGCAGAGATATGTTTTATAATGACTGAATGGAAAAATGTATTAAATTATGATATACATAAGTATAAGGAAAAGATGAAAAATCCTTTAGTTCTTGATGGAAGAAACTGCTATAAAATTAAAGATATGGAAGAACTAGGGATTGAGTATTATTCGATAGGAAGGTAAATATTATGAAGACTGTTTGTTATTTAGCTGATGGGTCAAATCCTCATACTTTAAAATGGTGTAGTTTTTTTAAAAATAAAGGATATGACATTCATGTAATCTCTTTAAATGGAGGTCATATGGAAGGAATTAAGATTTATGATTTTGGTTCTAATGTAGAAGAACTAAAAAATGAAAACATTTCTAAAAAAACAGGATACTTAGGTTCAATAAGACAAATAAAGAAACTAGTAAATGAAATAAAGCCAGATATATTGCATGCACAATATGCAAGTAGTTATGGATTTATAGGTAGTCTACTTGGGTATCATCCATATATTATTTCTGTCTGGGGTACTGATATTTATGATTTCCCTAATAATGGTTTTATACAAAAACAAATTATAAAACATAATTTTAGAAAAGCAGACTATATTTTTTCAAATAGTAGAGATATGGCTAAAGAGGCTAATAAATATACAGCTAAGCATGTAGATGTAACTTTTTTTGGAGTAGATATGGATAGGTTTAAGCCTATGGAAGTAGAAAAAGAAGATGCTTTTGTAATAGGAATTATAAAGAGTCTAGAAAAAAAATATGGAATTGAATATTTAATACAAGCATTTAAGATGCTGAAAGATGAATATAAAGATAAGAAAATAATTCTTAAAATAGGCGGTTCTGGAAGTCAGATGGACAACCTAATAAATTTAACTAAAGAATTAGGTATAGAAGATGATGTTCAGTTCTTAGGAAGAATATCTCCAGATGATGTCAGTAAGACGTTCAATTCTTTTGATGTAACAGTATTTCCTTCTTTGAGAGAGGGATTTGGGGTGGCAGCTATAGAATCAGAGGCGTGTGAAGTACCTGTTATAGTTACAAATGTAGGTGGACATCCAGAATCTGTATGGGAAAATGAAACTGGATTAATTGTAGAACCAAAACAAGCAGAAGAAATAAAAAATGCTATAATAAAACTAATGGAGAATGATGAACTTAGAGTTAGTATGGGTAAAAAAGGTCGTCAGTTTGTTAGAGAAAATTATGAAGTTAATTTAAACTTTAATGATATAGAGAAAATTTATGATTCTATATTGGATAAATATAAAAAATAAAATTAAAAAATACAGCAAAAGATAGATGTTGTTGGCTATGCTTAGGTGCGTAGCTTTTGCTGTTTATATGGAGGGCTTCTAGTTATGCGAGAAAGTATAGATTTAGAGAAAGAAAGCTTTTTTAATAAGCTTTTTAAAAAATATAAATTTAGACAATTAACATTATTAATTCTAGATATTTGTAGCGTGCTAGTAGCATTTCGAATGTCTTTGAGTTTGACAGGTAATTTAAATGTATTTACTATTAATGATATAATAATTTCAGCTTGTATATATATTGTACTTCATATAGTGTCATTTAGATTGTTTAAGTGCTACAACACATTATGGAGATATGCAGGAGAAGAAGAAATTATATCTATTTTTATAGCAACTTTAGCTTATTTAATTCCAGTTTATATAATAAATAAATTATTAGGGTTTGATTATCCTATAATGTTTTATGTACTAAATACAATATTTATTATAATGTTTACAAGTGGTGCAAGAGTAGCCTATAGAGCTATAAGAATAGTGATGAATAAGACATATTTTAGGGGCAAGGTTTCAAATATCCTTATAATTGGGGCAGGAGATGCTGGAGAAATGGTTATACAGGAATTAAAGAGAAATCCAGAACTTAAAAAAGTAGCAGTGGCTATAATTGATGATGATGAAAATAAAATTGGAAGAATAATTCATAATGTAAAAATTGTAGGGACAACCTCAAATATAAAAGATGTAGTTGAAAAATATAATATAGATGAAATAATCTTTTCAATAGCAAATATAGAAAAGCTTAGAAAAAAAGAAATTATTGATATGTGTAAAAATACTAACTGTAAAATAAAGACAATACCAGGAATTTACGAAATTATAGATGGAAAAGTTGATATAAAACAGATTAGAGAGGTAGAAATAGAAGACTTGTTGGGTAGAGAGACTATAAAAACAAATCTAAGAGAGATAAGTAATTATATTGAAGGAAAAGTAATTTTAGTAACTGGAGGAGGAGGCTCAATTGGCTCAGAGCTTTGTAGACAGATTGCAGGATTTAGTCCTAAAGAACTTATTATAGTTGATAATTATGAAAACAATGCTTATTCAATACAACAAGAATTGCTTAGGAAATATAGAAATAAATTAGATTTAAAGACAGTAATAGCATCAATAAGAGAAGAAAAAAGAATGGATGAAATTTTTAACAAATACAGACCAGAAGTAGTATTCCATGCGGCAGCTCATAAACATGTTCCTCTTATGGAGTCAAGCCCTGGTGAGGCTATAAAGAATAATGTATTTGGGACTTTAAATATAGCTGGACTGTCTTCAAAATATAGAGCTAAAAAATTTGTTCTTATATCTACAGATAAGGCTGTAAACCCTACTAATATAATGGGAGCTACTAAAAGGGCAGCCGAAATGATTATACAGACAATGAATGATGAGAGTCAGACTGAATTTGTTGCAGTTAGGTTTGGAAATGTACTTGGAAGTAATGGAAGTGTAATTCCACTTTTTAAGAAGCAAATTGAAGATGGTGGACCAGTGACAGTTACTCATCCAGATATCATTAGATATTTTATGACAATACCAGAGGCTGTAGGGCTTGTTATACAGGCTGGGGCTATGGCTAAAGGTGGAGAAATATTTGTGCTTGATATGGGAGAGCCTGTAAAAATATTAGATTTAGCAAAAAATTTAATAAAATTCAGTGGATTTGAACCAGATGTTGATATAAAAATTGAATTTTCTGGTCTTAGACCAGGTGAAAAATTGTATGAAGAACTTCTTATGTCAGAAGAAGGTTTGTTGGATACAGAGCATAAAAAGATTTTTATTGGTAGACCAATAGATGTTGATAGAGAAAAAATAACAAAATACTTAAAACTTTTAAAAGAAATTACTAACAATGAAGAAATTGAAAAAATAGATGATGTTATGAGAAAATTAGTACCAACTTACATTAAACCAGAAGATGCTAATATCAAGGAAATTGTAATAACTAAAGAAAAGTAGAATATATTTCTAAATTGTAACCAGGGGGAGCAAAAATAAACAATAAAATATGAAAAAGAAACAAAAGATTACAAAAAGATTACAAAAAGATTACAAAAAAGGTTGCAATTTATTTTGATGTAAGTTAGAATGTTAATTAGGAATTGGAAACAAAGGAACAAAATGTTAAATTTTCGAAAGGATTAGGTATTTGAGATTATGATGAATATAAAAAATAAAAAACATATATTGAAAAAATTTATAGCTATGGTGTTAATAGCAGGAGTTGTCACAGTAGAAGCAGGAGCAATAACAGCTAGTGCAGCAGAGCTAACTAATTCACCTATGAGTGCAACAGTAGACCAGTGTGATTTTTTAAATGTAAGAAGTGGAGCTAATGCAAATGATGCAGTAGTAGGAAAGATAAACACAGGAGACAAAGTTGAAGTTTTAGAATTACATTCAAATGGATGGATTAAAATAAAAACTGTTGACAATGTTACAGGATGGGTAAATGGAGACTATTTAACTATTCAAGGTGGAAATGTAGACGCAAAGGTACAAAAAGTTTTAAACTTAGCATTTAAGCAACAAGGTAAGCCATATAGATGGGGAGCAACTGGACCAAACTCTTTTGATTGTTCTGGATTCACTTCTTATGTTTATAAAAATGGAGCAGGAGTTAATTTACCAAGAGTATCAAGATCACAAGCAACAGTAGGAAAGAAAGTATCTAGAGCAGAATTAAAACCAGGAGATTTAGTTTTCTTTGGTTCAGGTGGTTCAATAAATCATGTTGGGTTGTATGTAGGGAATTCTAAATTCATACATTCACCACAAACAGGAGATGTAGTAAAAGTTACTAGCATGGCTCCAGGAACTAATTATGCAAGAAGACTTATAACTGCTACACGTGTTTTACAATAATAATAGATATTGATTTACATAGGATTGAATATTAACATTGAGTATGTATAATTACATTTAATGTTTTACATAGAGCTTTAAGAATTTAGTAATATTAAAATAATGATGAACGTTATAAAAACAGCAAAGAATATAAATTTCTTTGCTGTTTTTTTTATAATAAATTATTTCGTATTATAATCAAATATTAAATATAAATATTAAATAAATTATTCAATATTTGACAGATAATATGAATTTTAGATATACTTAGTAAGGAGTATATTGTAGAAAAAAATAAATTTTAGAAATTAAGGGGGATGAAATGAAAAAAATAAGTATATTAGTATTATCATTGATAATGACACTTACAATGTGTAGTGTTAGTTCATTTGCTGATTCATCAAATGATAAGGAAATGAGAGCTGCTTGGATATCTACAGTTTATAATATAGACTGGCCTAAGACTAAAAATAATGAAGCCAAGCAAAAAAAGGAATACACAGATTTATTGGACAAATTAAAAAGTGTAGGAATAAATACAGCAGTGGTTCAAGTAAGACCAAAATCAGATGCTTTATATAAATCAAATATAAACCCATGGTCTGAATATCTTACAGGTACACAAGGTAAGAACCCTGGATATGACCCATTACCATTTTTAATAGAAGAAGCACATAAAAGAGGAATGGAATTCCATGCATGGTTTAATCCATATAGAATAACTATGGCAGATGAGAGCATAGATAAATTGCCAGCAAACCATCCAGCAAAGAAAAATCCAAGTTGGGTAGTTAAACATGGAAATAAGTATTACTATGACCCAGGTTTACCAGAAGTTAGAAAGTACATAGTGGATAGTATAGCAGAGGTAGTTCAAAATTATGATATAGATGGAGTTCATTTTGATGATTATTTCTATCCAGGAGTAAGCTTCAACGATACTGCTACATATCAAAAATATGGAAATGGACAAAATAAAGACAATTGGAGAAGAGAAAATGTAAATACTTTACTTAGAGATGTAAAAGCGTCTATAAAGAGTATAAAGCCTAATGTTGTATTTGGTGTAAGCCCAGCAGGTATATGGAGAAATAAGAGTAGTGACCCAACAGGTTCAGACACATCAGGCAATGAAAGTTATGTAGGTACATATGCAGATACAAGAGCATGGATAAAACAAGGATTAGTTGATTATGTAGTTCCACAACTTTACTGGCCAATTGGTCTTAAAGCAGCAGATTATTCTAAGTTAGTGGCATGGTGGGCCAATGAAGTAAAAGGAACAAATGTAGACTTATACATAGGACAAGGTATATATAAGCAAGGCCAATCAAGTTATGGTGGACAAAATATAGCGAAAGAAATAGTAAAACAAGTAACATTAAATAGAAAGTATAGTGAAATAAAAGGTAGTATGTATTTCTCAGCTAAAGATATAGCAAATAGCACTTCTATACAAAATGATTTAAAGAGTTTATATTCTAGTAGTGAAGAACCAGTTACTCCACCATCTAATGTTAAAGTGGAGAAATTAAGAGGTGCTGAAAGATATGACACAGCAGTAGCAATAAGTAAAAAAGGTTGGGCTAAAAATTCAGATACAGTAGTACTAGTAAATGGATACTCTATAGTTGATGGTATAACATCAACACCACTTGCTACAGCAAATGATGCCCCTATACTATTAGTAAATAAAGATAATATACCAACATCTACTAAGAATGAGATAAAAAGACTTAATCCAAGTAAAGTTATTCTAATTGGAGGAAATAACTCTATTGGAGATAAAGTTGAAAGTGAGATAAAAGACACCCTATCAGATGTATTAATAAATAGAGTGGGTGGTTCAGATAGATATAGTACATCTCTAATGATAGCAAAAGAATTAACAAAAACTAATCCAGTAGAAAAACTATATATAACAAGTGGTACAGGTGAAGCGGATTCTCTTTCTATAGCTTCAAAAGCAGGAGAAGAAAAGCAACCAATCGTACTAGTATCAAAAGATAATGTAAGCGATGAAGTTTATAATTGGATATCAGACTTAAAAGTAAAAGATGCTTATTTTATAGGTGGTAACCTAAGTATATTTGATTCAGTAATAAATAAATTAGATAAGGTTATTACAAATGATGTATCTAAAAATAGAATAGCTGGAGAAAATAGGGAAGAAACAAATGGAAAGGTAATACAAAAATTCTATCCAAATGCTGAATATCCATCAATGTTTGTTAGTAAAAGTAACCAGTTAGTAGATGCATTAACATCAGGTCCTTTAGCAGCTAAATTAAAATCACCAGTAGTTATGCTTGGAAATAGTGTAACATCTGCTCAGAAAACTGCTTTAGAGCCTAAGAAAACGACTCTAGTATATGAAGCTGGAGATGGCATAAATCAAACTGCATTAAACATTTTCTTAAACTTAGTTAAGTAATAAAAAAAGTTAGTTTAAGATATAAAATATTTTATAAATGTAGAGTAAAATGAGAATTATCGAGATAAATTAGTAAATAAAAAAGAACTATATGCATTTTATAATCAAGTGTACATGATAGCTTGAAAATAATTATGCAATATAGTTCTTTTTTTAGTAATTAATCTTATACTTTACAACAAATCTTATGTTAAATTTTTATTGTTTAAATTCTATGTCATTAAATATAAAATCATGTAATATGTCTAAAGTTTCTGGGTCAAATCTAAGAACCCATCCAGCTTTTCCATATATACCACCTGTACTATGAATTTCATCATCAATAGGGAATTCAAATTGCTTAATATTTAAGTCACCCATTTTTAAAACTTGAGCTCCTAGAGAAAGTATTGCATTAGGTTTCATGTTAGTTTTAACATATGGAAGAACCGCATCTAATAAACCTGGATATTTAGTAACAGGTAAAGTTTCTGTTTTCTTGATTATAGCTTGTATAATCTGTCTCTGTCTGCCATCTCTAGCAAAGGCTGTATCGTTATGTCTAATACGTGCAAAAGATAGTGCTTGATATCCATTTAAAGTTTGCTTTCCAGATTTTCTAATGTATTGTATGCTACCTTTATCATTACTTTTATTCCAGCCATAAGTTTCAGGAATAAATTTATTTAATTCGCGTATTTCTCCTTTTTCAATGGTAACTTCAACACCACCAATAGCATCAATTATATACATAAATGATTCGAAATTAACACAAGCATAATTTTGAATATCAATATTAAAGTTCTCTTCAATTGTTTGTATTAATAAATCAGCTTGTCCATAAGCATAAGCATGAGTAAGTTTTTGTTTACCATGACCAGGGATGTCTACATAGCTATCACGAGCTAATGATGTAAGTTTGATATCATTGTGTTTGTTATCAATAGTAAGTATCATCATAGCATCTGACCTTGAAGAATCTTCATTTGGTCTAGCATCTGTTCCCATAAGTAATATGTTAATTATCCCATCTTCATTTTTATGGTCATTGTTATCTAATAAATCACTACTTATGCTAGAGTCATGAATAGCAGACAATTTATAATAAAAATATCCATATACGCTTATAGGGAATATTACTACCAAGAAAGCCATTAGTATAACAAATTTCTTTAATTTTGACAAAAGTACCCCTTCTTTCTTCTTTTTCCTGTATATTTTTTAATAGCATACACTTAATTATATTAAAGTATTGAGATATATTCAATACTTGTTTCAGTTACAAAAAAGACAATGATATAATTTATAAGAAAATTTATCAATTTATATATACAATTAAAAGTATATATAATATATTTTTTTAAAAATTTATATTTTAAAATAAAAACATACCCTATAACTGCAAAGTAATTTGCCTTTGATAAGGTATGTTTTTATTTTAAAATTGTTAGTTTATTTTGTTTTAGAACACTTAATCTTCAACTATAATATCTTTAAATATGAAATCATGCATTGCATCTAATTCATATTCACCAAAAGGAATTACATAGCCTGCATCACCTATTTTTCTACCATTTTCAGTAGAAAGAGGGAATTCCATGGATTTCAAATCTAAATTTCCTATGCTTACAAGCTCTTTTCCTAAAGCTATTATTTCATTAGGATTCATATTAGTTTTTACATATGGAAGTATTGTATTAACTAGATTAGGATATTTAGTAACTGGTAAATCTTTAACACCATTTATTAAACTTTGTATAACACTTCTTTGTCTTCTATCTCTTTCGTCTGTACTGTCGTTTTTTCTTATACGAGAAAAAGCAAGTGTTTGGTATCCATTTAATTTTTGTTCACCTGAATTTCTTATATATTTAAGAGAACCTTTATCAGTATTTTTATTCCATTTATAAGTTTCAGGTATAAATTTATTTAATTCTCTTATTTCACTCTTATTAACAGTAACAGTAACTCCACCTAGAGCATCAACTATATCCATAAAAGAGAAAAAGTCAACTACAGCGTAATTTTGTATATCAAGCTGGAAGTTTTCTTCTATAGTTTCTATTAATAAGTTAGCTTGTCCATATACATAAGCATGTGTTAATTTTTGTTCCCCATGTCCTGGTATATTAACATAAGTATCTCTATTTAATGAAGTTAATTTAAGACTTTTATTTTTATTATCAATAGTTAGTATCATCATGGCATCAGAACGAGAAACTTCTTCTCCTGGTCTTGCATCTGTACCTAACAATAATATATTTGTGATATTTTCTTCGTTTTTATAGTCATTACTACTAAGCGCCTCTGTATTTATACTATCATCTTGAATAGTTTTTAATTTAGTAAAAACATATCCATATATGCTAACAGGAAATGCTATAACTAAAAGGGCTAGAAATATAACGAACTTTTTGAGTCCTGACAATAATATCCCCTACTTTCTAAATTTTTTAATTACACATAGTTAATTATATTAAAAAATTGTTACATAAGCAATAAAAAACACAATAAATTAGCATAAGTTTGTCATAATATAATTATTTTTATAATATTTCATAGAAGAAAGTGTGTAGTTATTGTTAATTTTCTTGGAATATAATTATAGGAAAATTTAAATTTTTATAAATTGATGTATATATTGAAAAAAATATTTTCCTGAATGTAGTTATAGTATCTTATAAAAGGTGCAAATTGTAATTTAAAATTTTTAGTGTATAATAGGAATTGAAAATTTAAACTGATGAAAATTAATAAAAAATAATCATAAATTATATAATTTGGGGGAGGAAATATATGATAAAATTAATAGCAACAGACTTAGATGGAACTTTGTTAGATGAAAAGAGCGAAATAAATCCAGAGTTTTATAAAGTATTTAAAAAATTAAGAGAGAGAGGGATAATGTTTTCTGCCGCAAGTGGCAGGCAGTATCAAAATCTTATAAAAAAATTTGAAGACATAAAAGATGATATGATGTTTATATCAGAAAATGGAACACTAGTAGTATATAAAGGAAAAGAAATATTATCAAATCCTTTGGATAAAGAGTTAGTAAATGAAATTATAGAGACAACAAGAAGTATAAAAGGGAAAAAAATTGTAATGAGTGGTAAAAAATACGCTTATATAGAAAGTAAAGATGAAGCTTTTATAGAAGAGGTTAGTACTTACTATGCAAAGTTTAAAGTTGTAGAAGATTTGACAAAAGTAGAAGGTGATGTATTAAAGATAGCTGTATTTGACTTCAAAGGTGCAGAACATAACAATAGTATCTACTTTGAAAAATTTTCTGATAGAGCTCAAGTATGTATTTCTGGGGTAGAGTGGCTTGACCTAACTGCAAAAGGTGCGAATAAGGGTAGTGCCATAAAAGAAGTACAAAGAATGTTAGACATAAAATATGAAGAAACTATGGTATTTGGTGACCAATTGAATGATGTGGAAATGATGAAAAGTGCTTATCATAGTTATGCCATGGAAAATGCAAATGAGCATTTGAAACAGATTGCTAGATTCAGGGCGAAAAGAAATACTGAAAATGGTGTTGTAGATAAAATAAAAGAGGTAATAAAAATTGGATAGCTATCTGTTTAGATGAGAAAGATTTTATAGAACCTTCAAAAAAATATCAATGTAATTTTTGATAAATAAACTTATTTATATAAAAATTACATTGATATTTAACAAACATCAATAAAGATATTTATTTTTTTATGATACTCAATATTTTGTCTTCTATTTGAGATGCATTTTCAGTAGAAATTAAATAAACATACTTGCCTGCTTTCTCAACTATCGTATTATTTGCTATTTCAGAATTGCTTTTTTCTCCATGTCCTTCTCCAAAAGGTGCTTGTACCATGTCTTTTTTATAATTTTCTAGAGTTTTATAGATTTTATCTACATCGTTAGTTTTTATGACAATAATATCTTCTAGAGATAATTTATCAGAAGAATTAATTACAAAACCTTGAATTATGTCTTCTTCCACATCATTGAAATAGTTAAATTCCTTTGCATCAAAGTGTTTTGATTCTTTTATAAGCAAATCAGAGGATTTTAATGACTTTTCAATTCTCGATGTAGAAACATTTTTGTAATCACCACTTGAAGAACAACTAACCATTCCAAATGATAAGATTATCGAAAAAAACAATATTAAAATTTTTTTCATGATAAACCTCCAAGTTTTTTAAACTCCATTTTAAATTAGTTTACTACATAATTATATAAAAATAAATGTATATAATGTTACAGTTTTGATTAATAATGTAATATTTTGATAATAATACCTATTAAGAGGTGATTATAAATGAGAATACCAAAACATGTAGGAATTATCCCAGATGGAAACAGAAGATGGGCAAGTCAAAATGGAATGACAAAAGATAGAGGATATGAAAGTGGAATAAACCCTGGACTAGAGTCTTATAGATTATGTAGAGATTTAGGTTGTGAAGAAGTAACTTTTTATGGATTTACAACTGATAATACAAGACGTCCATCAGTGCAGACAAAAGCTTTTACAAAAGCATGTATTGATGCTGCAAATATATTAATAGATGAAGGTGCAGCTTTACTCGTTGTTGGAAATACAAAATCTCCAATGTTCCCTGAAGAATTATTACCATATACTAATAGAATTCAAGCTAAGGAAGGTCAAATAAAAGCAAATCTTCTGGTAAATTATGGATGGTATTGGGACTTAAATAATATATCAGGGGTAGAAAATGTAAATAAAAATAATATACAGGATTACATACAGTCATTTGATGTTTCTAGACTAGACTTGATAATCAGATGGGGTGGAAGAAGGAGACTAAGCGGTTTTCTTCCTGTACAATCAATTTATGCAGACTTTTATGTTATAGATAATTATTGGCCAGATTTTAAAAGTGATGATATAAGAGATGCATTTAGTTGGTATGATACACAAGATGTTACTTTAGGTGGATAAAATTTTCAGATTTAAAGTTGTAGAGTGTTTTAAATTATTGAAAAAAAAACTTCTTGATGGTAAAATAACACTAATAATATGAAAAAGTGTAAAAATTTATACCAAGAAGGGTGAAGAAATGTCAAAAGGCAAGAATAACAATAATTCGAGAAACAAATCTAAAAAGACCAGCCATCTGAATAGAAAAAAGCGAAAATTAAATAAGAAAAAGTTAACAATGTTGATTTGCTTTACAGTGTTATTTTTATTTATTGCATTTAAAGCTACTCAAGGTGTAGTAGCTTTAGTAAAAGGTATGGATAAAAGTAATAAAACTAGCCAACAACAAAATGTTGATTCAGAACAATTTGACCTTGGCAATGAAGAAGAAAATAAAAATAAAAAATATACTGTGTTTATAGACCCAGGTCATGGAGGCAATGATAAAGGGACTCAAAGCAAGACTAGTAATAGATATGAAAAAGACTTAAATTTACAGATTTCAAAAAAATTAGCAAATAAATTATCTAAACAAAAGGATATTCAAGTAGTAGTATCTAGAACTGATGACACATATGTATCATTGATGGATAGAGCTAATTTAGCAAATAATAGTTCTGCTGATGTACTTGTTTCCATTCATTTAAATGCAGAAAAAAATGGCAATACAGCAACAGGTATAGAAACTTGGTATAGGAATAAAGCTACAGATGGCTCAAAAGAACTTGCACAGATAGTACAAAGTACTATAGCATCCTATGTTAAAGTGAGGGATAGGGGTATAGTTGAAAATAACTTTGAAGTACTTAGAGAATCACGTATGCCTGCCATATTGGTAGAGTGTGGCTTTTTAACAACCCCTTCAGAGGAACGAAAAATAGTAAATGAAAAGTATCAAGAACAACTTACAGAAGGAATTGTTCAAGGTGTACTTTCATACTTAGATTCTAAAGGGAATAAGTAAGTTAACTTTATTCCATCATGTTGAAAAGATTATTTGAGTTTAGAAACTATGAAATTAGAAATTATTTTATCTATATCTAATTTCATAGTTTTTTTTGCAAAAAATCGATATTTGTGAAATTTAAGAAGATAAATTTAGTATAGTATAATGTAGTTATTTATATGTGATTTTAACTTACATTGATTTGCTATCGATTGTGCTTTATAATTAATATATAAAAACTTTAACTGTAAGATAATTTAAAAAATAGGGGAATTTATATGAATAAAAATAGTATGACAAAAATTTACAGTTTAAATAAAATAATTTTTATCATAATTGGAATTTTGGGAATCATTTTACTTACAAGACATATTGGAATAAATATTAAGGTTTTAATTTTAATGTTATTGACCTTATTTAGTATAAATGTATTTATTTCGCATCTTAAAATTAAGCTGTATGAGGATAAATTTAATTTAGAATTAATAAATAATCCAGATAAGCTTATAAATATTACTAAAGATGAAAATTTTCTAAAACATATTCAAAATTATATCATCAGCAATAAGGAAGAAAACTGTGTGATGGCTTGTTTTGATTTATGTAGACTCAAACTTATAAATGATATATATGGTTATGAGTTAGGGGATGAAGTATTAAATAATATCTCGAGTAACTTAAAAAATTATTTTGGAGAAGAAGCTATCTATGGAAAGTTAAAAAGTGATGTTTTTATATTAATAATAAAACTTGAAGATAGAGAACAGAAGATTCCTTACTTAGTGAATCTCATCAAGAATAAAATTGTGACATTAAGTCAGATTGACAGTTTTAAAATGGGCATAAATGTTGAGACATCTATTGGAATTTATAAATTTAATATTGATGAAATTGATATAAAAAAAGCTATGGATAATGCTGATATGGCAAGGATTAAATCAAAAGGACTAAAGCATATAGAATATGTAGAATTTGATACTGTCATGGAAGAGGAAGCACAATCACTTATGGAAATAGAGAGAGATTTATTCTTAGCTATTAAAAATAAAGAGTTTGTAATTCATTATCAACCAAAAGTTGATTCAAGTACAAATAAAATTATAGGCTCAGAGGCATTAATAAGATGGGTGCATCCATCTTTAGGTATGATTGGACCAAATAAATTTATACCTATAGCTGAAAGAAGTGGTCTGATAAACAATATTGGTAGATGGTTAATTCAAGAAGTTTTTGTTACTATCGATAAGTGGATTTCAGAAGGTATAAATGTACTACCAGTCTCAATAAATCTTTCTAGAGTAGAGCTATATAAAAACGATTTAGTAGATTTTTTTAAACTGATGTTTAATACATATAATGTTCCTAAAGAGCTTATAGAAGTAGAAATTACAGAGACAACGGCACTAAGAGATGTAGGATTTATAAGTGAAAGGCTTTATGAGATTAAATCTTTAGGTATAAATATATTATTAGATGATTTTGGTGTAGGTAACTCAAATTTTATTAATCTTAAGGGGATACCACTAGATGTTATAAAAATTGATAGGTCACTTATATTGGATATAGTTACAAATACAAAAACAAAGTTTATGGTAAAAGCGATTGTTAATCTTTCACATGACTTAAACTTAACTGTTATATGTGAGGGGGTAGAGGATATGAATCAGGTTAAAATTTTAAATGAAATGGGATGTAATTTCATACAAGGCTATGTATTTTTTAAACCTTTAGATGAGATTAGTTATAAAAGACTTCTTGCTGACAGAAGTCATATAAATCTGGACGATATTCTTTTAGATAAATTCATGGCAGTTGAGGAGGAATAAGAATGATTTCAGAAGATGTAGATTATTCAATAAGAATTATAAGAGCTATGTTTAATAATGGAGAAAATAATTCAATAGATGCTAAAACAATATCAAAAAGTGAAGATATACCAATACTAACACTATACAGACTGCTTAGAAAGCTTTGTGCAAATAATATTCTTACCTTTAATAAAGAAGATAACAAGAAATACATGTTAAATGTATCATTGGATACAATAAGTCTAAGAACTATTGTAGAAGCAATTGATGGGAAAATATATATAAATAAATGTACGAGATATGTATCTAATTGCAGTAATTGCTTAAAAGGTTGTAAAATAAATCATGAATTACTAGAAATAGAAAAAGAAATCTATAAACTTTTATCAAGAAAATCTATAAGACAAATACTAGAATAATAAATTTTCAGCTATGATAATAATTGGAGGTTTTCGACTATGGATGATATATCTCAAGATAATTTTCTACTATCTAAAGAGTATGAGAATAGTTTAGATGTAGACACTAAAAAAGCAAGTGGAATATATTATACTCCTAAAATCATTGTAGATTATATTGTAAAAAAGACTTTAAAAAATCATGATATAATTAAAAATCCATATCCACGAATACTCGATATTTCTTGTGGGTGTGGAAATTTTCTTTTAGAAGTATACGATATTTTATATGACTTATTTGAGGAAAATATATATGAATTAAAAAAGAAATATGATGAAAATTATTGGACTGTTGATAACATACACCGTCATATATTAAACTATTGTATATATGGTGCTGACATTGATGAAAAAGCTATAAAGATATTAAAAGATAGCTTAAGAAACAAAAAGGTAGTAAACGATTTGTATGAATCTGATATAAAGATTAATTTATTTTGTTGTGATAGCCTTAAAAAGAATTGGCGATATAAGTTTGATTACATAATTGGTAATCCACCATATATTGGTCATAAAAAACTAGAAAAGAAATATAAGAAGTTTCTTGTAGAAAAATACAGTGAAGTTTATAAAGATAAAGCTGATTTGTATTTTTGTTTTTATAAAAAGATTATAGATATCCTAAAAAAAGGAGGAACTGGTAGTGTTATAACTCCACGATATTTCTTAGAAAGTTTATCAGGCAAAGATTTAAGAGAATATATTAAATCGAATGTCAATGTTAAAGAAATAGTAGATTTTTTAGGTGCAAATATATTTAAAAATATAGGGGTATCTAGTTGCATACTTACTTTTGATAAGAAAAAATCAAAAGATACACCTATAGATGTATTTAAAATAAAAAATGAGGATATATGTATAAATAAATTTGAAACACTAGAAGAATTTCTAAATAGCAGTAAGTTCGAGCATTTTAATATAAATCAGAGTTTGCTATCTGATGAATGGATACTTGTAAATAAGGATGATGAAACTTTTTATAATAAGATACAAGAAAAATGTAAATATAGCTTGGAAGATATAGCAATAAGTTTTCAAGGAATAATCACAGGGTGTGACAAAGCATTTATCTTAAGTAAAGATGATGTAAAATTGAATCTTGTAGATGATAAATTTTTAAAGTGTTGGATAAAGAGTAAAAATATAAATAAGTATATAGTAGATAAAAGTGAATATAGGCTAATATACTCAAATGATATAGATAATGAGAATACAAATAAAAAGGTGCTAGATGAGATTATAGGGATATATAAAACAAAATTAGAAAACAGAAGAGAATGTAAAAGTGGAATAAGGAAATGGTATGAACTTCAATGGGGTAGAGAAAAGCTTTTCTTTGAAAGAAAAAAGATAATGTATCCTTATAAATCAAATGAAAATAGATTTGCTATAGATTATGACAACAATTTTTCAAGTGCAGATGTATATTCTTTTTTCATAAAAGAAGAGTATTTAGACAAATTTTCATATGAATACCTAGTTGGAATTTTAAATTCCAGAATTTATGATAAATACTTTAAAATAACTGCTAAAAAAATGAGTAAAAATATATACGATTACTATCCTAATAAGGTTATGAAGATAAGGATTTTTAGAGATAATAATTATGAAGAAATAGAGAATTTGTCAAAGCAAATAATATCAATTTTATTAGATAAGTCTATAGATAAAGAAAAAGTAGAAAGATTGCAGATAAAAATGGATAATTTAATAATGGATTCTTTAGGGATATAAGTAACTGTGAATACGAAAAAATTTACAAGATGTTAATTATTTATCTAAATTTAGAAAGAAAAAGTTAGCCATATAAAAAATATTAAAAATATATACTTTTCAATATTTTTTTGATAAAATAAAAATGAATTTGTGCAATTTTATTTTTCTCCAATAACTAAAAATAGTTTTTGAATTAATATTTGCTGAGGAATAAAAATCAGAAACGTTTTTGATATAGTAGGTGATAATATGAAAGGATTAGTTTTAGAAGGTGGAGGAACAAAAGGAGCCTACCAAATAGGAGCATATAAAGCTTTAAGAGAGCTTGGTATAGAGTTTCAAGGAGTAACTGGCACATCAATTGGTGCTTTAAATGGAGCATATATAATTCAAAATGATATCGAAGTAATGGAAGATATTTGGTTAAATTATGATTATACTCATTTTATGAACATTGATAAAGAAACTTATGAGAGATTTAAAAATGTAGATTTCACTACTAAAAATATCAATGCAGTGTTTGAACTTATAAATAAAGCTAGAAAAAATGAAGGTATAGATATAAGCCCATTAAGACAACTGATGGAAACTACATTAAATGAAGACATAATAAGAAAATCAAAAAAAGACTTTGGACTTGTTACGGTTTGGTGGGATAAAAAGATTAATCCATATCCATTGTATATTGAAGATATACCACAAGGAAGACTGATTGATTATTTAATCGCTAGTTCCAGTTTGCCTATTTTTCAAACGAATATGATGGACGATAAATTATATCTTGATGGAATGTTCTGTGATAACATGCCAATAGGACTTTTAGAAGACAAAGGTTATGAAGATGTTGTTGTAATTAGGCTGCTTGATGATTTTATTGGTAAAATGAATCTAAGTAGACACCAGAATATAAATGTAAAAACTATAATACCATCAGAGTATCTAGGAGGTTCTCTTAATAAAGATAGAGATAATGTAGAAAAAAATATTCGATTGGGTTACTTGGATACTATGAAAGCATATGAAAGATGCACTGGGATTAAGTATTATTTTGATGTAGAATATAAGTATAATGAAGAGTACTGTTTTGATAAATTTAGAAGTATGAGTAATGAAACAATACAATATATTTGCAATTTACTGAATATAAAGAGAGATGCTTCGCTTAGAACTGTTATGGAAAGTGTAATACCAAAGCTTGGTGAGGTACTTGGATTGCCAAAGAATTTTTCATATAAAGATTTATTTTACTGCATATATGAAAAAAAACTTGAAGAAAATAGTATAAACAGGATAAAATTATATGATTTTAATAAGGTTATAGATGTTGTAAATACAAATATTGATTCTAATAAAAATTTAGCTTCTAATTTTGAAATTAGACCTAAAATTAGTATTAAAAAGAACAAAAATACAAAATTATTGACAAATTGTATTATAAAAGACATAAAAAACCAAAATTAAATAAAAAACAAAAAAAATTTGTAATTATACTCGAAAAAAGTGTATATTAGTAGTATAATATTTTTGTAGCACTAGTGGGAACAAAAAATGACCATAGGACAAAAAAGTACCACTAAGTGCCATTAAAGTAAAAAATAGGAAAACAATTTTAAAAAATATAAAATGTAAAGTCTATAGGAGGATTTAAAAAATGGAAAAAATAGTTAGTATCAAAAATGCAAGTGGATTACATGCTAGACCAGCAGGAATGTTTGTTAAGAAGGCTGCTGAATTCAAATCAACAGTAGAGGTTGTAGCAAAAGACAAAACTGTAAATGCAAAATCAATAATGGGAATAATGAGTTTAGGTTTAGCTCAAGGAGAAGAATTAAAGTTAGTTGTAAATGGAGAAGATGAAGAAGTAGCTTTAGCTGCAATGGTTGAATTAGTTGAAAGTGGATTTGGAGAATAGATATAATAATTTTTTAAAATTTGATATTTATAATCTAATTATTACTTAAAGTAAAAGTAACAGAGAAGTATTAAACATATACAGACTAGCATTTGTAGATATTTAATTTCTTTGTTACTTTCATGTTTATTTAATCAGAAGATTAAGACTATTGTTAATTGGGTATGAAAATACAAGTATTTTAGAAGATGAAATAAGATATTTTTAATCATAAATTGAATGTTAAAATACAAAAGATATTTTTTAGGAGGTAGGGTTATGGCTTACAAAGGAATAGGAGCTTCTCCTGGTGTTGCTTTAGGGAAAGCGTTAGTAGTTGAGCATAGTGAATTAGTAATTGAAAAAAAATCTATAGATAATGTTGAAGCGGAAATTACTAAATTAGAAAATGCTGTTGCCGTTTCTAAAGAAGAATTAATAAAGGTTAAGGAAAAAGCGTCTGAAGAATTAGGAGCAGAAGAAGCTGAAATATTTGAAGCGCATTTATTAGTTTTAGAAGACCCAGAGTTAATTGGTTCTGCAATAGATAAAATCAAAACTGAAAGTGTAAATGCAGAATATGCTTTGAATGAAATAAAAGAGATGTTTGTTAGCATGTTTGAGTCTATGGACAATGAGTATATGAAAGAAAGAGCGGCAGATATAAAAGATGTTACAAATAGAATACTTAGACATATATTAGGAATTAAAGTTGTTGATTTATCTGCTTTAAGTGAAGAAGTTGTATTAATAGCACATGATTTAACTCCATCAGATACAGCAACTATGAATAAAAAAATGGTTTTAGGATTTTTAACTGATATAGGTGGAAGAACTTCTCATACAGCTATCATGTCTAGGACTTTAGAAATAGCTGCAATCGTTGGATTAAATGATATAACTTCAAAAGTTAAGGATGGAGATTTTGTAGTTTTCAATGGGGATACTGGTGAAGTAATCGTTAATCCAGATGAAGAGACTATAAATAAATATACTGAATTAAAAGCTAAGTATGAAGAAGAGAGAAAAGCATTACAGTTATTAAAAGGAAAACCATCTGTAACTTTAGATGGAAAGCATGTAGAATTAGCTGGTAATATAGGGACACCTAATGATATAGAAGGTCTAATAAAGAATGATGCTGAAGGTGTTGGTCTTTATAGAACAGAATTCTTATATATGGATAGAGATTCTTTCCCAACTGAAGAAATACAATATGAGGCTTACAAAGCTGTATTAGAGGGAATGGATGGAAAGCCTATAGTTATAAGAACATTGGATATAGGTGGAGATAAAGAATTAAGTTATTTAAGTATGGAACCTGAAATGAATCCATTCTTAGGTTATAGAGCAATAAGACTTTGCTTAGACAGAAAAGATATATTTAAGACTCAATTGAGAGCTTTATATAGAGCAAGTGTTCATGGAAGATTAAGAATCATGTTCCCAATGATTTCATCTTTAGAAGAATTATTACAAGCTAAAGAAGTTGTAAAAGAAGTTTTAGCAGAACTTGATTCTGAAGGTGTGACTTATGCTAAAGATGTAGAAATTGGTATGATGATAGAAGTTCCATCTGCTGCTGTAATATCTGATGTACTGGCTAAACATGTGGATTTCTTCTCTATAGGAACTAACGATTTAATTCAATATACTTGTGCAGTTGATAGAATGAATCAAAAGATAAGCTATCTTTATAATCAATTTAATCCAGCTGTTTTAAGACTTATAAAGACTGTTATAGACAATGCACATAAAGAAGGTAAATGGGCAGGTATGTGTGGAGAATCTGCTGGGGATCAAAAAATGATACCAATACTTTTAGGTATGGGATTAGACGAGTTCTCTATGTCTCCAATATCAATACTTCCTGCTAGAAAGTTAATAACTTCAGTTAAAGAATCAGATATGAAGAAATTAGCTGATGAGGTACTTAATATGGGTACTGCTGAAGAAATAAAGAAATATATTGAAACTAGTTTTAATATGTAATTATTAAATTATATCTATATAAATACTTGTTTAGGTAGATTATAAATAATAAAAATTATTTAACAAATAAGTAAAAGCCATAGTTTGTCATATATACTATGGCTTTTTTATTGTATAATTTAAGGTATTACAATATTTATGATTTGGCATTAAGAATATATTATATATCTTCCGATATCAATATTGATGTTGTGAATGAAAAAGGAGTGTAGAAAGTGTCTGGTTTTACAAAATAAATCTAGAATAAACACTGTTAAAAATTAGTATGGTATTGAAAAATAATTAAAAGTATTTAATAATAGAATTAGGGAAGAATAAGTTTATAAGTAAAAAATAAATTGATTAGTAGTTAATAAAATAAGTGTGATATCCAAATAAATCCTAAATCTGATTTGAGTTTTAATATAGATAGTCTAAAGTTTGATTATTAAAGATTTAATTGTAAGTTGTTACAGTTGATGATATTGATGTAGAGATTAAAGTTTAGAATAGAAAGTTACCTTAAATTTAAAAATGCAAGATAACCCAATCTAAAAATTATAATCACTCAATAGGTTTATGGATTTATTTGTTTATTATAAATAAGTGGGAGTAGATTTTTCTACTCCCACTTTGTATACTATTATTAATTTAATGAGTAATATGATTTAAAGTTATAATACTAGTTAAGATTTCTCGCCTTACTAGTAAATAATTCTTTAATAGCGTTGTTTCTAGAAGCTAAATCATTACTAGAATTATTTGTTTTTTTCATAATTACTGAATAACGTTTTTTATTTATGAAAAATATTAAAATCTTATCATCATCAAAATTGTATTCTTTATATCTATCAATAGACTCATAACCTAAATTTAGAATGTTTTTATCTTTTATACTATTTACATCTAAAATATATGATGGGTCAGCCTTTAGTAATATATTAATCAAACATTTTTCTTCACCAGCACAGAATAACTCCATCTTATTTGATATAGACTTAGATTGTTCTGAAGTTATTTTTGCAGGAATAAGATTGTTGTTATCATCTCTTAAAAGATAACCATGTGTGTCTTGTTGATATACTAAATTAACTTTCTTCTTAGGAACACTAACCATTTTATCTAAATGTACATAATGATGATTTTCAACAAAACCTTCGTTTAATATTTCAACAAAATTGTCAATTTTACCTAGGCAAAAAGATTCTATAGATTCTTTACAGAATTTATTTGTAAATGGTATTATGTTTACGTTTTCTCTATCTGTATTCCATGCTATAGCATAATCCAACGAATATACTTCTTCCTCTATATCTGCAAAATTATATTGTACTATCTTTCCTTTCAAAATTACTCGACCTCCATCTTATAATATATTTAATATACTTTATAAAACTTATATTATATTTAAATAATATCATAAATTAAATGAATATGATATAGTAAATAAGGTAAAATTTGAAAAAAATCACTATAAATGGGTAGTAAATATAAATAGTGTACACTAATGGGATGAAAAATGTCCACTATTAACTTTATTACCCCACATATGTAAGATGAAATTATTAATATAAAATATAATCTGTCAACAATGAATAGACTTTTAAAGAAACTTAATATAAAATTAAATAAATACTTAAAAATGATTTACTTTAATGGTAGAATCATACTAGAGGAGGTTAATTTTATGGATATAAAGAATAAAATTAAATCTATATTTTTACCAGAAAAAAATAACTATTTAAATGATGAAGAATTCGAATATGATATAGAAAATAATGAGGAGAATTCAAAGGAAGATAATAAAGTGCATTTAAATGACTTAAGCAGAGTAAAGTATGATTACAGAGAATTAAAAGACATAGAAAATCAAACAGAAGAAATGTGTCTACTAGCAGTAAAACAGGATGGTACTATAATTGAGTTTGTAAATGATAAGACTTATAGAGTGTGTATGGAAGCAGTTAAACAAACATATAAAGCTCTTAAGTATATAACAAATCAAGATGAGAATATTTGTATAGAAGCAGTCAAACAGAACTATAGAGCTTTGTATTACATACATGATAAGACAGAAAATGTATTAATTGAGGCTATAAAAAATGCATCAACTCACGATATCATGGAAGTTTTTAAATTTGTAGAAGGGCAGACAGAAGATGTATGTCTAGCAGTTATAGAAAGGGCATCCAAAAATGATGTTGCAGAGATACTGAAAGGAATAAAAGAACAAACTCCAGCTATATGTTTAGAAGCTGTAAAAAAAGACGGGAAGTCTTTAGCTTATGTCAAAGAACAAAGTAATAGTATATGTTTAGAGGCTGTAAAGGAAAACTATAGTGCACTACCTTGTGTAAAAGAACAGACAAAAGAAATATGTATAGAAGCAGTAAAACAGAATGACTTTGCATTGTATTATGTAAAAGAGCAGACAGAAAAAATTTGCATAGAAGCAGTAAGAAGAAGTTATATGGCTCTACAGTATGTAAATAATCAGACAGAAGAGGTTTGCTTGGAAGCAGTAAGAAATGATGGAAGAGCATTACAGTATGTAAAAGAGCAAACAGAAGAAATTTGTTTGGAGTCAGTTAGACAAAATGGAAAAGTATTGCAATATGTAAAAAAACAGACTGAAGATATGTGTATAGAGGCAGTAAAAGGTTCATTTGAGGAACTTGAAATAAAGGAAATCTTAAGCTATGTAAAGGTACCAACAGAAAGAATCTTTGTGGAAGCAGTAAAGCAAAATGGAAAAATTCTTAAATATATAGAAAATCAGACAGAATTAATATGTTTAGAGGCAGTAGGAGAAAATTATAATGCTTTACAATATGTAAAGGAACAAACAGAACAGGTTTGTCTAGAAGCAGTTAATCAAAGTTATGAAGCTCTTAAATATGTGAAAGAGCAAACAGAAGAAGTTTGTTTAAAATCAGTAAGACAAGATTATAGAATGTTGAAATATGTAAATAATCAAACAGAAAAAATATGTTTAGAAGCAGTAAAGCAAAATTATAGAGCTTTAGAATTTGTTGATAATCAAACGGAAAAAGTTTGCTTAGAAGCAGTAAAGCAAAATAGAAAAGCACTACAATATGTAAAACAAAAACAAAGTTAAAAAAGTTAAAATATATAGAACAATATATGAAAATTGATATTTTGTAATAAATGAGGTTGTCTCAAAATAGAGATATGCCTCTTTTTCATCTTTGAAATGATGAAAATATATTTGATTTCATACAAAACAGAGAGCATCATGAACCAAAAATTCCATTTTGAGACACCCTCATTCGTATAAAGCTTGGGAAAACTGCTTTATTATAATTTTTTTATTATATAAGTAATACTCAGAAATTTATATAGGTCTTTTTTTGACCAGTTTTACAATTTTAATAACTAGTTTTGTAAAATATATTGAATTTTCTCAAAAAAGAATGTATTCTATATACGTAAAATTTTTTTGGAGGTAAAAATGTTTAAGAGATATGCTGATAAAATGACATCTGTTCTAATTTGTAATAATGTGATAGATAATAATGAATCTAAAGTCTATTCTTATGGATTTGAAATATTAATAGCTTTTATAATTAATATAACCACCATGATGTTTATAGGTTTTTTATTTGGTAAATTTACATATATATTATTTTTTTTAATGTGTTACTGTCCAATAAGACAATTTTCAGGAGGGTATCATGCAGACAACTATTTTAGATGTCTATTAACCTTTGTTTTCATAATTTTATCTACAATATTAATTATAGAAAATCTAAATATAGACTTATTTAAAAATATCATTGCGATTATTGCTAGTATCAGTTGGGTTGGAATTTGTATTCTATGTCCAATAGAACATAGAAGTAATCCTATAAATGATAGAGAAAAATCAGTTTACAAAAAAATTGCTATGTTTATATCTACAGTAGTGTTATTAATGACAGTTTTAAGCTTTTCTTTGAATATCTTTGTAGATTATTTCACATATAGTGCATTTGCTATGTTTTGGATTTTTATAATGTTAGTATTAGGTAAATTAAAAGCTAAAAATATAAGTAAAATATGTATGAGGGAGAATTAAGTTATGAAGAAGTGTATTGTAAAATTTATGCAGTTTGCTAGTTCATTAGCACTTAGTACTGCTGTCTTGTCAGCTAATAGTACTTGTCCATGGATTATACATCAGCCTAAGGTACCTGAAGCAATTAGTAATTTAAAAAAGATAAATTAAATACAAGCAATTATTTATACAAAATTATTATAAAAAAGAAATTATTATATTTTAATAAAATAAAAATCATATAAAATCAGGTACAAAATTTATTTTATAGGAGCCTAATACTTATTTGATAATATATTAGTGCGCTAATTTAGGGGGATATAGTGTATTCAATGAAATGACTTACGAGCAGTAAGTCATTTTTGTATTGTATGTATTTTAGGTAAACTTATGATATAATGAAGGGTAAAGTTTAATTAAAATAATAAAAAACTTTAGTATAGATAGTAATTTAGGAGGTAGGTTATGAGTATGATACATAAATTTTCTATGAATGGATATAATATCGTTTTAGATGTGAATGGTGGAGCTGTTCATGTGCTAGATGATGTTGCATACGACTTATTAGATTTTTATAAAGAAAAAAGTAAAGAAGAAATATTAGAGGTATTAAAATCAAAATATCAAGAAGAACAAATAAATGAAGCATATAAAGAAATATCAAATTTAGAAAAAGAAGGTCTTTTATATACAGAAGATACATATCAATATCATCCAAGTTTTGTAAATAGAGAGCCTGTGGTAAAAGCTTTATGTTTAAATGTAGCCCATGATTGTAATTTAAAATGTAAGTATTGTTTTGCAGCTCAAGGTGATTTTGGAGGAGAAAAAGAACTTATGAGTTTTGAGGTAGGTAAGGCAGCAATTGACTATTTGATTGCTAATTCAGGCAGTAGAAAGAATTTAGAGATAGATTTCTTTGGTGGAGAGCCTTTGATGAATTTTGAAGTTGTAAAACAATTGGTTGATTATGGAAGAAGTATTGAAAAAGATTATAATAAAAATATAAGATTTACAATAACTACGAATGGTGTACTGTTAAATGATGAAATTATAGATTATATAAATGAAAATATGCATAATGTAGTTTTAAGTTTAGATGGAAGAAAAGAAATTAATGATAATATGAGACCAACTTTAAATGATAAAGGAAGTTATGATATTACATTACCACGATTTAAGAAACTTGTGGAAAAAAGAGCAAAAGATAAATATTACTATATAAGAGGAACTTTTACGAGAGATAATTTAGATTTTTCTAAAGATGTTATGCATTTTGCAGATTTAGGATTTAAATTAACATCTATAGAGCCAGTCGTTGGAGATGAGAGTAATCCATATGCACTTAGAGAAGAAGATTTACCTAAAATATTTGAAGAGTACGAAAGGTTTGCTGTAGAGTATGCAGATAGACAATTACAAGGAGATGGATTTAAATTTTTCCATTTTATGGTAGATTTAAATCAAGGACCATGTGTAATAAAGAGAATAATTGGATGTGGGGCTGGAAATGAGTATCTTTCTGTAACACCAAGTGGAGATATTTATCCATGCCATCAATTTGTTGGAAATGAAGAATTTAAAATGGCAAATATATTTGATGAAGAAATCGTACTTCCAGAAAACTTAAAAAATATGTTTAGAGAAGCTCATGTATACACTAAAGAAGAGTGTAAACAATGTTGGAATAAGTTTTACTGTTCAGGTGGATGTCATGCAAATGCGATAAACTTTAATAATGACATATCAAAACCATATGAATTAGGCTGTGAAATGCAAAGAAAACGTACAGAGTGTTCTATAATGATACAAGCTAAGTTGATGTTAGAAGGAGCAACTAACTAAATTTATACTTTAAAGGAGTTGTTTATATATGATTAGAGATTATTTAGAAGATAAGCCTTTAATTGATGAAAGTGTATTTGTGGCAAAGTCAGCAGATGTAATTGGAAATGTTAAAATAGGTAAAGATTCAAGTGTATGGTATAATGCAGTAGTTAGAGGAGATGAAGGACCAATAACTATTGGAGAAAATACTAATATACAAGATTGTTCTATAGTGCATGGAGATACGGAAACTATAATTGGTAACAATGTGACAGTTGGACATAGGTCAATAGTCCATGGTTGCAAAATTAGCGATAATGTGTTAATTGGCATGGGTTCAATAATATTGGATAATGCTGAAATAGGAGAATATACTTTGATAGGAGCAGGTACATTAATTACATCTAATAAGAAGTTTCCACCAGGTGTTTTAATAATGGGTTCTCCTGGAAAAGTTGTTAGAGAACTTACAGAAGAAGATAAAAGATATATTGATGAATCCTACAAATGGTATCTAGAAGCAGCACAAAATCAAAAATATTAAATTAGAGAGTGGTTGTTTCAAAACATATTTAAATCTGTTTTGAGGCAACCACTAATTTATTTTATTAAATTTGGTCGATATTTTAGTTTTCAAAAAGTGTCTGATTAAAATAAGTATAGAATGTCAAAAATAAAAATTAACTATGCTAAATAATTTTAATAAAATTGCTAGTATGTGTGATAAAATTAAATATTAAAGAGGATATAAGATATTAGAATATCAATTGGTAAAATAATGTCATATACGATAAATTAAGGTGTAAGTTTTTGAGTATACCTATTTTAGGAGTGAAAAAATTTGAGAATAAGTTATAGAAATTTAAAGCGATATAGAGAAATCGGATATGTTTTAATAAAGTATGGTTTTAGTTTTATTGTAGAAAGATTAAATATAGAAGGAATTGCCTATAAAATACCTCTGTTTGACCCACCAGAAGAAATAAAAAACATGACAACTGGTGAGAGAATAAAAAGAGTTTTAGAAGAATTAGGGCCTACATATATAAAAATAGGACAGATATTAAGTACAAGAAAAGACTTACTAGACCAAGATATAATTGATGAAATATCAAAACTTAGAGATGATGTAGAGAAATTTGACTCAAATATAGCTATTGAGATATTTAAAGAAGAAGTGGGGTTAAGTATAGAAGAAGTATTCTTAGAGTTTAAAGAAGAACCAATAGCAGCTGCTTCAATTGGTCAAGTTTATGAGGGTGTACTTAGAACTGGGGAAGAAGTAATTGTAAAAATTCAAAAGCCCAATATAGAGAAAATAATAAAATCTGATTTAGAGATTCTTAGAACGATTGCAAATACTTTAAAAGATTTAAAAAAAGACTTTAACTTAGATTTAGTACAAATGATTGAAGAGTTTCAAACTCAATTAATGAGGGAACTTGATTACACTTTTGAAGCCATAAATGCAACTAAATTCTCTAGGATATTTAAAAATAGTGATGAAGTATATATACCTAAAATATACCCAGAATATAATACTAAGAAAATTTTAGTAATGGAGAAAGTTAATGGCACAAAGTTAAGTGATGTAGAAAAAATAAAGAGGCTAGGTTATAATACAAAAACTATTGTTGAAATAGGAGTTAGGTCTTTTTTTACACAGGTATTATCTCATGGTTTTTTTCATGCAGACCCACATCCAGGTAATATATTCGTAGTTGCTAAAAACAAGATAGCATATATAGATTTCGGAATGATTGGAATTATTGATAATAAAACTTTAAACCAATTAAATGAGATTGCACTAGCAGGTGTAGAAAAGAATGTTGACAAGATAATATATTTATTGATAGAAATGGATGCATTAAATGGAGAGGCATATATTAAAGGGCTTCGACAAGATTTACTTTATCTAATACATTACTACTATGATATTTCTATAGAAAAAATAAATGTAACAGATATATTAAATGAACTATTTAGATTTTTTAGACAGTACAAAATAGTCATGCCTGCACAATTTGTAACTCTTGCCAAGACTGTCATAACATTAGAAGGAACAAGCAGAACTTTAAATACAGATTTTTCTTTTGGTTCTATGGGAAAAGAGTTTATGAAACATCATTATAAGAATAAGTTTAACCCTAAAAATGTTATTTTAAATTCAAGACAAAATGTAGAAGAAATATTACTAGATGTAAAAACTATTCCAAAGCAATTAAAAGCAATTTTAAAAAATATAGAAAGAAATAACATAAAAATGCAAATTGAAGATGTTAAAATGACAAGATTAGAAAATTGTATACTAGAGTTAACGTCTCAAATATCTCTGAGTTTGGTGTTGGCATCGATTATAGTAGGTTCTTCTCTTATAATTGCATCTCCAAATATAGAAAATAATATATGGATAAAGTTTACTGCAATAGCAGGTTTCTTTATCTCTTTTATAATAGGTCTTTGCTTAGTTATAAGAAGTATTAGGTCAAAATACAAAAAAGATTAGGGGGAATTAAATTTGAAAAAATGGATATTAAAATATAAAGGGAAGATAGAAGAAAGTGAATTTAGTAAAAAACTTAATATTTCCCCGGAAATCTGCCAAATTTTAAAAAATAGAGGGATATGTACTGAAAAAGATTCAGAAATATTTATGAATCCATCTTTAGATTACTTAAGAGACCCTTTCTTGATGAAAGATATGCAAAAAGCTGTTGATAGAATAAAGTCAGCTATTGAGAAGAACGAAAAAATTTGGATTTATGGAGATTATGATGTTGATGGTGTGTCATCTACTTCTATCTTATGTTTATATTTTAAGAGTATAGGTTATCATGTTGATTACTATATTCCTAATAGATTAGAAGAAGGGTATGGTATAAATGAAGATGCTATTAAGCTTATAAGCTCTAGGGGATGTGACTTGATTATAAGTGTTGACTGTGGAATTACTTCAGTATCTGAGGTCAATATAGCGAATGATTTGGGTATAGATATTATAATTACAGACCATCATGAATGTCAAAATGAAATTCCATCGGCTTTTGCAGTTATAAATCCAAAACAAGAAGATTGTAATTATCCATTTGATTCGTTATGTGGATGTGGTGTAGCATTTAAAATGATTCAAGCCTTGACTCCAAAAGAAGAATTTAAAACTAGCATGTATGATTATTTAGAAATAGTAACCTTGGCAACTATTTGTGATATTGTTCCACTTATAGATGAAAACAGAATAATTGTAAAAAATGGTTTAAAATCAATGAAAGAAGGCAAAAATATTGGATTAAGAGAACTTATAAAAGTTTGTGGTGTAGAAAGCGATAAAATAGGTTCTTCTCATATAGGTTTTGCAATAGGTCCTAGGATAAATGCTTCAGGCCGATTGGGATATTCTTACTTAGGAGTAGAACTGTTTACTACTCAATCGCAAGAAGAGGCTGTAGAAATAGCTAATATATTAGAAGAAAAAAATAATGAAAGACAGATGATAGAAGCTAAGATGTACCATGAAGCTGAGGAAATGTTAAAGTCTAATAGCAGATATAATGATGATAAAGTGTTGGTTTTAGCTAAAGAAGGTTGGCAACATGGAATAATTGGAATTGTAGCATCAAAGTTAACTGAAAAATACTACAAACCAACAATTCTTTTAGGTATAGAACATGGAGAAGCTACTGGTTCAGCAAGGTCGATAAAAGGATTTAATATATTTGAAGCTCTTGTAAAGTGTAAAGATTTAATGAACAAGTTTGGTGGTCATGAACAAGCTGCAGGATTATCCTTAAGTTCAGATAAGGTTGAAGTTTTAGCTGATGAAATAAATAAGTTTGCAGATTATAATTTAACTGAAGATGATATGATAGAAAATGTAAATGTTGAATTTGAATTACAAGAAAATGTAATAAATTTAAATCTTGTAGAAGAATTACATAAGTTAGAACCTTTTGGATTAAATAATCCAAATCCTAGGTTTATAGTTAGAAATTATACTTTAAAAGACTTAAAAGTTATAGGTAAAAATCAACAACATCTAAAATTAAGTATAGAAAAAGAAAAAAGCTATGAATGTATAGGATTTAATATGAGTCATTTAAAATCACTGTATAGAGTAGGAGATAAAGTAGATGTATTGTTCCAATTAGATGAAAATAACTATATGGGAAATAGGAAAGTACAATTCTTACTTAAAGATATCCGATTAGCTCGACCTAAAAATGCAAGTAATGACAAACTTTCATTGAAATTAATGTCAAAAATAATACCAAAAGATACACAAAGCTTGTATAATATATCTGTATCTGATTTTGAATTATTTGATGGAAATACAAATATAAATATATTTGATTATTTTGAAAGAGATACGTTGATAATATCTAATTCTATAAATGGATTTTATAGAGCAATATCAGATATATCACTTATAGATTTGGATTTTAACATAAATTACAATATTATTGAAGATGTTAGCAAAAATACTGATAAATTAGAGCTTATATTTTCTCCTAATATTGATAAAATAGATTTAAAAAGATATAATAATATTATTCTTTATGATTATTTATACAATAAAGGCGAATATTCGTATATATATGAGAATAAAAGAGAAGAAAGTGAAATTATAAAATATTATAATAAAACAGACCTATTATATTTAAAGAATGTAGTTAGTAATATAGTTCCATCAAGAGATGAATTTATAACAATTTATAAACAAGCACTCATAAAAAAAGAAATTGATTTGGATATGGTAAATATAAAGGGAACTTTTAATGTAATTCCATTAAAGTTTTTTACGATATTAAATGTGTTTAGAGAATTAAATTTACTTGACTTTAACTTAAATTATGAAAAAAATTCTGTACTCATAAGAATATTGCCAAAACCACAGAAAAAATTAGACTTAAATGAGAGTTTAATACTCAATAATCTAAAAAATTTAGAAAAACAATACAATAGCAGTTATTAGGAGGCGTTTCCCATGGATTTAAAAAACTTTATAAGGAACATTGATGATTTCCCAAAGCCAGGTATAGATTTTAAAGATGTTACAACTCTATTTAAAGATGGAGAGGCATTTAAATATGCAGTAGATTCTATAGTTGAAGAATTAAAAAATAAAGGTGTAGATTTAGTAATAGGGCCAGAAGCGAGAGGGTTTTTGATGGGTACACCTGTAGCATATGCTCTAGGAGTAGGATTCGTTCCAATTAGAAAACCTGGAAAATTACCAGGTGAAGTTGAGAGTTATGAGTATGGATTAGAGTATGGTACGGATACTTTAGAAATACATAAAGATGCAATTAAAAAAGGTCAAAAAGTGGCAATAGTAGACGATTTATTGGCTACTGGTGGAACTATGGAAGCTGCTGCTAAGCTTGTGGAAAAACTAGGTGGAGAAGTAGTTTCTATGCAATTTTTGATTGAACTAGAATTCTTAAATGGGAGAAAAAAGTTATCTAACTATGATGTTAATTCTCTTATAAAATACTAGTACTTTTACAATAGTTGGTATAGCACCAACTATTTTCATATATATTAAAATTTTATATAAAATAGGTGGTTATATGCATGATAAAGAATTACAAGAAATAATTGAAAAAATAAAAGTTTATGCACCTAATGCAAATTTTGAAATGGTTGAAAAAGCCTATAATCTTGCAAAAAAAGCGCATGAGGGACAATATAGAAAATCTGGGGAACCATACTTTATTCATCCATTAGCAGTTGCAAATATTTTAATAGAGATGGAATTAGATATTGAAACTATAACAGCAGGTTTATTACATGATGTTGTAGAAGATACGGAATATACCTATGAAGACATAAAAAAAGAATTTGGCAAAGAAGTAGCGGATTTAGTTGATGGAGTAACAAAGCTTGGTCAAATAAAATATCGTTCAAAAGAAGAAACTCAATCTGAAAACTTAAGAAAAATGTTTTTGGCAATGGCAAAAGATATAAGGGTTATACTTATAAAACTTGCTGATAGATTGCACAATATGAGAACATTAAAATACATGCCTCCAGAAAAAGCAAAATATAAAGCAAAAGAGACACTTGAAATTTATGGAGGTATAGCCCATAGATTAGGGATTTCTAAGATAAAGTGGGAATTAGAAGATAGAGCATTAAGGTTTATGGATCCAGAAGGGTATTATGATTTAGTTAATAAAGTTTCAATGAAGAGAAGTCAAAGAGAGGATTATATACAAGGCATTGTTGAACTTCTTAAAGATAAGTTTAAAGATTTAAGTATACCATGTGATGTATATGGTAGACCAAAGCATTTTTACAGCATTTATAGAAAGATGCAAAAAAAACACAAGACTTTTGAAGAGATTTTTGATTTAACAGCAGTAAGGATATTAGTAGATAATGTAAAGGATTGTTATGCAGTACTTGGTATAGTTCATACATTATGGAGGCCTATTCCAGGCAGATTTAAAGATTATATAGCAATGCCAAAACCAAATATGTACCAATCATTGCACACTACCGTTGTAGGGCCTGATGGAGAACCTTTAGAGATACAAATAAGGACTCATGAGATGCATAATATAGCTGAAAATGGTATCGCAGCCCATTGGAAATATAAAGAAGGTATCTCTAGTAAAGAATCAAAGGTTGAAGAAAAACTTCAGTGGTTGAGACAGATGATGGAGTGGGAAAAAGATTTAAAAGACCCACAAGAGTTTATGGATGCACTTAAAGAAGATGTATTTAATAGTCAGGTTTACGTATTTACTCCAAAAGGAGACGTAATTGAATTACCAGCAGAATCAACACCTATAGATTTTGCATATAGAGTTCATACAAATGTAGGGAATAAATGCGTAGGAGCTAAAATTGATGGAAGAATAGTTCCTATTGATTATAAGCTTCAAAATGGTAATATTGTTGAAGTGCTTACATCATCTAATTCTAATGGACCAAGTAGAGATTGGCTTAATATAGTGAAGACACCAAACGCAAAGAGTAGAATTAGACAATTTTTTAAAAAAGAAAGAAGAGAAGAAAATGTTGACCGTGGAAATACAATATTAGAAAGAGAATTTAAGAAGCATGATATACCACAAAAAGACCCTCTTATTGAAAAATATATGGCATTAGTTGCAAAGAAATTTAATCAGCCAAGTGTTGAGGATTTAGTTGCTACTGTAGGTTATGGTGGTATAATGTCATCTCAAGTTGTATCTAAAGTAAAAGACCTATACTTAAGAGAAGTTAAAAAAGCTAAAAAAGAACAGCAGATACAAGAAGAAGATTTGAATAAACACAATATAAGTGAAACAGAATACAGTAAAAAGAGAAAGAAAAATGCCTCACAAGGGATTATAGTAAAAGGACTTGACAATATTTTAGTAAGATTTGCTAAGTGTTGTAATCCTCTTCCAGGAGATGAAATTGTAGGATATATTACTAAGGGTAGGGGAGTAGCTATACACAGAGCGGATTGCCCAAATGCAAACAATAATGGAGATTTCTTTCAAAATAGATTGGTGGAAGTTTCATGGAGTTCAGCAGGAAAAGGTAAATTTGAAGCAGAGATTCAAATAAAAGCTGTTGATAGAAGAGGAATTGTTAATGAAATAACCCATATTGTTGCGATGGATAAACTTAGTTTAAATGGAATAAATGCAAGAAAAGGTAAGGATAGTATTGTAAGTATAAATTTACTTGTAGAAGTTAATGACACAGAGGAATTAAAAATTCTAATGAAAAAATTAAAAGCAATTCCTGGTGTAGAAAGTATTTATAGAATGACAAATTAGAGTTAAAATAATAGGGAGGAAGCTATGAGAGCAGTAGTACAGAGAGTATCTTCATCTAAGGTTACAGTAGATGAAAACACTATAGGTCAAATAAATAAGGGGTTACTAGTATTGTTAGGAGTGACTCATGATGATAAATCAAGTGATGTAGATTATATGATTGACAAAATATTGAATCTGAGAATTTTTGAAGATGAAAATGACAAGATGAATTTATCTCTAATGGATATAGGTGGAGAGCTTTTAGTAGTATCTCAATTTACTTTATATGGAGATTGTAGAAAAGGAAGAAGACCTGGATTTAGTAATGCAGCTAGACCAGAACTTGCAAATAATCTTTATGAAGAGTTTGTAAAAAAGGCAAAAGATAAAGGTATGACAGTTGGGACAGGTCAATTTGCAGCTCATATGATGGTAGAATTAACTAATGATGGTCCAGTAACAATACTATTAGACTCAAGTAAATCTTTTTAAGGGGGAAAACTTTAATGGTTATAAAAAAATTTGTAGATAGTTATTTTGGAGTAAATACTTATGTATTAGGTGATGAAAATACTAAAAAATGTGCAGTTATAGACCCAGGTGGAAGTTTAGTAGATACATTAAGTTTTGTAAAAGAAAATGAATTAAATATCGAATATATAATCCTTACTCATGGACATGGAGACCATATAGGATATGTTAAAGATATTAAAGAAAAAACTGGTGCTAAAGTAGTTGCACATATTGATGAAAAAGAATTATTAAATGACAAAAATAAAAATCTAAGCTATACAATGAGATGTGGAGCACAAGAGTTTGATGCAGATATCTATGTGAATGATAAAGACAAGCTTGAGATTGGTGAATTAAAACTGACTTTCTTGCATACTCCAGGACATACACAAGGATGTATGTGTATAAGAGTTGAAGATGAAATGTTCACAGGAGATACTTTGTTTGCTGGAAGTATTGGTAGAACTGATTTGTATAGTGGAGACTTTCATCAAATGGAAAAATCACTTAAGAAATTATGTAAATATGAAGATGCTGTTAGAGTATATCCTGGACATGGACCAACTAGTACTTTAGGAGTTGAAAAGAAGACAAATCCTTACATGTAATTTTATATTAGTATTAAAAAAATATAAGATATTTAATAACTACATTAGTAATGGAGTTCTTCTACTGTTAAATAGAAGGAGTTAAGTTGATGTTGTATGTTTTTTTAAAAGGACATGATTATAAGTATGAAGTAGCAGAGCTTATAAAATTGTTTACTAGTGAATTTAAGTTTAATGATTTTAATGATAGTAGTAATTATGTGGAGTCAAAGCATTTAATAAATAGATTGATTTATGATAATGAGATATTGTATTCAAGTACGGAGTATTATGAAAATGGAAACTTAAAGTATGAATCAATACAAAATATAGAAAATATGAACCTTGAATTTTTAGATGAATTTGATGATAGTAAAACTATTGAAGAATTTCTGAATAGGTTAGATAAAGAAAGTAAGAGAAATTTTAAAAAGCTGTGTAAAGAAAGTATCAAAAAAAGCATATTTATAGTGCTTAAACAAATATTTAATTCTTATGTACCATGGGGAATTTTGACTGGTATTAGACCAGTCAAAATTGTCCACAATCTAATGGATAAAAAGCTAGATGATAATAGTATAAGAGCCATTCTAAAAAATAATTATTTTATAATAGATGAGAAAATAGATTTAGCTCTTGAAATAGCTAAAAGAGAGCGAGTGTTTATGTATCCTATAGATAAAAATAAAATTTCTCTTTATGTAAGTATTCCATTTTGTCCAACTAGATGTGTATATTGTTCATTTCCTTCAAATTCCTTAAAGCAATTTGGGCATTTGAAAAGAGAGTATGTTTATAAATTGATTGAAGAAATTAAGGGGTTTGCCAAGATTATTAAGGAGACTAATAAAGAAATTGAAACTCTATATATCGGTGGAGGAACTCCTACTACACTTGATGAGGAAGAATTGGATTTACTTATAAATGCTCTATTTAGAGAATTGGATTTAAGCAAAATTAAAGAGTTTACAGTAGAAGCAGGTAGACCAGATACTATTACCAAAGAAAAATTAAGTGTATTAAAAAAACACAATGTAAGTAGAATTAGTATAAATCCTCAAACTATGAATGATGAGACTTTAGTTAAAATTGGAAGAGAACATAAAGTTTCTGATTTAGTAGATTGTTTTATTATGGCTCGAAATATGGGATTTGACAATATAAATATGGATATAATTTTAGGACTTATAGATGAAGACTTAGACATGGTAAGAAATACATTAGAGGAAATAAAAAAGCTTTCTCCTGAAAGTCTTACAGTTCATACATTAGCTATAAAAAGAGCTTCTAACCTAAATATAAATATGGATAAGTACAAAGAACATTTAACTCAGTATGAAGAAATGATAAAAATGATAGATTTATCAATGAAATATGCTAAGGATATGGGACTTAATCCATATTATATGTACAGACAAAAACATATGCTAGGTAACTTAGAAAATATAGGTTATGCTAAAGAAGGATATGAGTGTATTTACAATATACAAATTATGGAGGAAAAACAAAGTAACTATGCTTTGGGTGCAGGTGCTATATCAAAATTTGTTTATGTAGATGAAGATAGAATTGAAAGAGTAGAAAATGTAAAAAATGTTGAACAATACATTGAAAGAGTAGATGAAATGATAAAAAGGAAGAAAGAAGAGGTATATAAAAATGTTGACTAAAGCTCCTAGAGGAACTAAAGACATAACTCCAAAAGAGGCTTATAAATGGCGTTATGTAGAAAATAAATTTAGAGAAATATGTGCTTTATATGGATATGAAGAAATGGTAACACCTATATTTGAACATACTGAACTTTTTAAGAGAAGTGTTGGAGATACCACAGACATAGTTCAAAAAGAGATGTATTCTTTTAAAGATAAAGGTGATAGAGAAATTACTCTAAAGCCAGAAGGTACAGCTGGTGCAGTTAGAGCATTTATTGAGAATAAACTATACGCAGATACTCAACCAACTAAACTATTTTATGTTACACCTTGTTTTAGATATGAGAGACCACAAGCTGGTAGACAAAGACAATTTCATCAATTTGGTATAGAGTCACTTGGAAGTGATACGCCTTCAATGGATGCTGAAATAATTGCACTGGCTGTTCAATTTTTTAATGAAGTTGGATTAAATGATTTGGTAGTAAGTATAAATTCAGTTGGTTGTCCAGTTTGTAGAAAAGAGTACAATGCTTTATTAAAAGAATATCTTGACTCAAAAGCAGATATATTGTGTGAGACTTGTAATGAGAGAAGAGAAAAAAATCCAATGAGGGTTATAGACTGTAAAAACCCTACATGCAAAGAAAATATCAAAGATATACCATTTATTGCAGACCATTTGTGTGATGATTGTAAAGTTCACTTTGATAAACTTCAAGAATACTTAAAGGAAATGGATATAAATTTTGTAATTGATAAAACAATAGTTAGAGGTTTGGATTACTATAGAAAAACTGCTTTTGAAATTATATCTAATGATATAGGTGCACAAAGTACTGTATGTGGTGGTGGCAGATATGATGGTCTTGTTGAGCAACTAGGAGGTCCAAAAGGGATAAGCGGAATTGGATTTGCATTAGGTGTCGAAAGACTTTTACTTACGCTTGAAAGCAGTGGAATTGAAATAGAAAATCCACAGTCTACAGATATATTTATAGTAACAATAGGTGAAGAAGCAAATACAAAAAGCTTTAAACTATTAAAAGAACTGAGAAAAAATCATATAAGTGCAGATAAAGACCATATAGAGAGAAGTGTCAAAGCACAATTTAAATATTCAGATAAAATAAATTCAAAATTTACAATAGTAATTGGCGATGATGAACTTAAAAACGACACTGCAACATTAAAAAACATGAAAACATCAGAGCAAACTATTGTAAAATTAAGTACATTAGTTGAAGAATTAAAGCAAAAGCTGTAAAATAGGAAAGTATGATGTTTTGTGTATTAGATAAATATATAGCATTAAAATTAAATAAAATGGAGGTAGTATCTTGGAAACTTTAAATGGTTTAAAGAGAACTCACTACTGTGGAGAGTTGAGAGAAAAAAACATAAATGAAGAAGTTGTACTTATGGGATGGGTACAGAAAAAAAGAAATTTAGGTGGTCTTGTATTTGTTGACTTAAGAGATACAAGTGGATTATGTCAAATAGTTTTTGATACAGATGTAGATAAAGAAGCTTTTGAAAAAGCTGAAAAATTAGGGGCTGAATTTGTAATAGCTGTAAAAGGAAAAGTATGCGAAAGACAATCTAAAAACCCTAATATGCCAACTGGAGATATAGAAATATTTGCAACTGAACTTAGACTTTTAAACAAGTCAGAAACTCCACCTATTTATATAAAAGATGATGATGATGTTTCTGAAGCACTAAGATTAAAATATAGATACTTAGATTTAAGAAAACCATCTATGCAGAGAAATTTAAAATTAAGACATAAAGTAATGAATATTACAAGAAATTACTTATCAAATAATAGATTTTGCGAAATAGAAACGCCATTTTTAATAGCTCCAACACCAGAAGGAGCAAGAGATTATCTTGTACCAAGTAGAGTTAATCCAGGAAAATTTTATGCATTACCACAATCACCACAATTATATAAACAGTTGTTAATGGTGAGTGGTATGGATAGATATTTCCAAATAGTTAAATGTTTTAGAGATGAAGACTTAAGAGCAGATAGACAACCAGAGTTTACACAAATAGACTGTGAAATGTCTTTTGTTGAGCAAGAAGATGTTATGAGTATGATTGAAGGTTTGCTTGAAGTGATATTTAAAGAAGTTTTAGATGTAGAATTGACACTTCCACTTCCTAAGATGACTTATGCAGAAGCTATGGCTAGATATGGTTCAGATAAGCCAGATACTAGATTTGGATATGAATTAACAGACATATCTGATGTTGTTTGTAATTGTGGGTTTAAAGTGTTTGCTGATGCTACACAACCAGGAAAAAGTGTTAGAGGTATAAACGTAAAAGGCAAAGCTGACGACTTTACTAGAAAACAAATATCATCACTAGAAGAACATGCTAAGACATATAGAGCAAAAGGTCTTGCTTGGATGAAAGTAGGACAAGAAGGAGTAACTTCTCCAATAGCAAAATTCTTTAATGAAGAGGAAATGAATGCTATACTTACAAGAATGAATGCTGAAGTAGGTGATTTACTTTTATTTGTAGCTGATAAAAATTCAATAGTATTTGATGCTTTAGGACAAGTTAGACTTGAAGTGGCAAACAGACTTAATCTGTTAGATAAAAATGTCTATAATCTATTATGGGTAACTGAATTCCCAGTTTTTGAGAAAGATGAAGAAACAGGTAAGTTCTCAGCAATGCACCATCCATTTACATCACCTATGGATGAAGATTTGGATAAGTTAGAAGAAGGTGACAAGGCATCTTTAAGAGCTAAAGCTTATGATATTGTATTGAATGGTTATGAAATAGGAGGGGGAAGTGTTAGAATATCAAATTCTGATGTCCAGTCAAAGATGTTTAAAGCACTTGGTTTTACAGAGGAAAGAGCTAATGAAAAATTTGGTTACTTATTAGAGGCATTTAAATATGGGACTCCTCCTCATGCTGGTCTAGCTTTTGGACTTGATAGACTTGTTATGTTACTTGCAGGAGCTGATAATATAAGAGAAGTCATTGCATTCCCTAAAAATCAAAATGCTGTTTGTCCTATGACAAATGCTCCTACATTAGCAGAAGATGAGCAATTAGAAGAATTAAGTATAAAAGTTGATATAAAAGATAATGAATAATATGTAGTTGTAAGAAACTAAAATGTAAAAAGTCTGGATATAAAGTGTATTTATATTTAGACTTTTTTTCTATTAGAACTATTTTTATATTTTCACTCTATATATTTTCATAAATTATCCTTGTATTCTCATCCAATGTAATTAAAACACTATATTTAAAAATTTTATCATAAACTTAATTGTTTTAGAAAATACTTTTGTAATGAGTACACGACTTTAATTAAAAAATATATAACAAATTTGAAATAAATCTAATATATGTGTTAATAGATTAAATTAAAGTAACAATTTTAGAATATTTATCTATCTATAACTTAAATTATATTAAATTGATAACAAACTAGATATTATACTTTTTTGTAGAATAGAATTACAATTATATAAAGAAAAATTCTACTAATAGTGAAAAAAAAGTAGAAAAAAGTAGAAAATATTCTTTTATAAAGAAAGGGAGGGATAATATTGCAAGAGAGAGAAGAATTAGTTTTAAATCCAGTTCCAAAAGAGGAAAGAGTTGGATGGTTAGCTCCATTATTTAATATGCTTGGTTCTAACATAGCTATATCTGAACTAATGGTTGGGGGAACTTTAATTTTAGGAATGACTCTTTCTAATATGATTATTACATCAATTATAGGGAACTTAATATTAGTTGCAATTATTATGATACAAGGTTATATAGGTTACAAAGAGGGACTAAATACATATGTATTAGCTAAGGGGGCATTTGGAGAGATAGGAGGAAAGTATCTTATATCTCTATTACTTGGTATAACTAGTTTTGGATGGTTTGGTGTACAAGCAGGAGTTGCAGGATTGTCAGTACAAAAGATATTCCCAAGTGTAAATCTAACACTAGTTACGGTCATACTTGGATTATTAATGGTAGTTTTTGCTTTGTATGGCTTTAAAGCTATGGCTAAGTTTAATTACTTAGTTATACCACCACTTATAATATTAATGGTATGGGGGGTTTTTAAAGCTTTTTCTACTTATGGAGTCGAAGCTATTTACAACTATACTCCTCAAACAACAATGAGTATGGTTGAAGGTCTTAATATTGTAGTAGGTCTTATTATAGTTGGTGCAATTATATCACCTGACCAGTTAAGATACACTAGACGAGTAAAAGATATTTGGATTATTGGTTTTCTAGGTCTAGGTATTATTTCATTATTCCAGCAAGTTGCAGCTGGTGTAATGTCTATGGGAGCACCTACTTGGGATATAACAGAAGTATTGGCTAACTTAGGTTTTGGATGGGTAGCATTTGTTATTTTAATACTTGCATCTTGGTCAACCAACGTATCAAATGCTTATTCTGGTGGATTAGCATTAAAAACTATTTTTCCGAATGTAAAAAGAAATATTTTGACTTTAGCTGCAGGTCTAATAGGTACAATAATAGCAGCTACTGGTATAATATTTAAGTTTCAATCATTTTTATCTTTCTTGGGAATTGCAGTTCCAGCCATAGCAGGAATTATGTGGTGTGAGTATTATTTTATACAGGGAAGAACTTATAAGCATAGAGAAGGAATAAATTGGATTGCAGTAATAAGCTGGTTAATAGGTTTTGCAGCATCATATTATAGTTCAAAAATAAATTTCTTAATACCTCCAATAAATGGAATTGTAGTGAGTATGGTTATTTATTATATATTAATGAAATTTTTTAGAATCAAAGATAAATAAAGGGGGCAATTATATGGGTCGTAAGGTGAAAATAGGTATAATTCAACAACACAGTGTACTTGGAGAGGTTAAAAAAAATATAGAAAAAGCAGTAGAGATGATAGATGATTTAGGAAAACAAGGGGCAGATATAATTTGTTTACCAGAATTATTTGCTACAGGATATAATTTAGAGTCTTTAGGTGGAGTTAAAACATTAGAATTAATAAGAGAACATAATAAGTACATAGAAGAATCAATGTCAGAAGCTGCTAAAAGGAATAATGTATATCTTGTATCTCCATATGGAACTTTAGAAAAAGGGTCTACACATGTTTATAATTCAGCAGTTATATTTGATAGAAAAGGTAAGATTATGGGAGAATACTGTAAAAATCACCTATGGTCATTAGAAGCAGTATACTTTAAAGTAGGGGAAAAAGTAGAGGTATATGATGCTGATTTTGGTAGATTTGGTGTAATGATATGTTATGATGCAGGTTTTCCAGAAGTATCTAGAGAATTGACATTAAAAGGTTCTGAAATAATATTTATACCATCTGCATGGAGAATACAGGATGAAGATATGTGGGATTTAAATGTATCTCAAAGAGCTTTAGAGAATACTGTATATACAGTAGGTGTAAACTTAGTAAGTAATGATTCTAATTTAATACTGTTTGGGAAGAGTAAAATATGCAATCCTAGAGGAACTATAATAACTCAATTAGATACATATCGAGAAAAATATGTATTATCAGAGATTGATTTAGATGAAATAAAAAGGTATAGGGAAGATATTCCATATTTGAAAGATAGAAAAAGTAGCTATAACATATAATTCTATATTATAATACAAGTTCAATATAAAATAACAGAAAGAGGATGTATCAGTATTAAGGCTAAATTTATTATACTTTGATATATCCTCTTTAATACTATCAACTTCGATTTAAATATTTTTAAAATAGTTGATAAGAAAGTTTTTAAACAACATCACAGCTTTAGATTCATAGTTTTCACTAAACCATGAAAGATTTAAATATCTTTTAAATTCAATGTCTTTGATATGTAACAACTTAATCTCAGGGTCTTGAGATAATCCCCATGACTTTCCACATATAAATCCAACTCCTTGAAGTGATTTTATAAGAGCATAAATTGTATATGGTGAATCAGATTCAAACGCTATTTTGGGTTTGAAATTGGCCGATTCACATAGGATATCGATTACCTCTCTATAATTCTCACCCTTCGTTATAACTATAAAGTTTTCATCTGAAACTTCACTTAGATATACTTCATCCTTTAATGATAAAGGATGGTTTATTGAAACTCCTAATAATATTTCCTCACATGTTAAAGTTATACTATTTTCTGAATTTAGTTTTGTAAATGAAGATGATATGTACAAATCAAAATCACTTTTTTTATAAGATGACGGCAAAGTATGTGATACATTAAAAGTAATATTAGGATATAGTTTTCTGAAATTACTCAAAAGTGGTGGTAACACATTAGCCGCTGCAGGAGATAATATCTTTACTTCTCCTGTATTTTCTAAAGAAGTGTCTTGTAACTCCTTTTTTGAACTTTCTACTAAATCTAAAATGCTATCTACTCTTTTTAGAAACAATCTTCCATACTCATTTAAGACAATGTATCTTCCTTTTCTATCAAATAACTGAACTCCAAGTTCTTTTTCTAAGGAAGAGATAGTTTTGCTTAAAGCTGGTTGTGCTATATTTAATTTGTGTGATGCTTTTGTTATGTGCTCCATTCTAGCAACAGTTTGAAAATACTTAAGATGCAATAAATCCATAATATAAAATACACCTCTTTTAATATAACCTGAATTATATAGACTTAATAATTAATTATATATTATACATTATAATACAAAACTTGTATAATAAACTATAATATATCAAAAAGTTATTTAAATAGCTATTAATATACTTTGCATAATCTAACTAATATAAGGAGATTTTTAATATGAAGTTGACTAAAGAAATATTGGAGTATGCTCTAATAGGAGGTACCATTTTAGGTGGAGGAGGCGGAGGAGCAAAGGAAAGTGGAAGAGAGCTTGGAGAATATGCCTTAGAATATGGATTTCCAGAACTAATAGGTATAGATAAATTAGATGATGATGCAATTATTTTAAATGTATCAGCAGTAGGAGCTCCAGCTGCACCACTTAAGTACGCTGATAGCAATGATTATATAAATACAGTAAAAATTTTTATTGATAAATTAGGATTGAATGTACAAGGTATTATTACAAATGAAAATGGAGGATGTGCAACGATTAATGGATGGCTCCAATCTTCTGTACTCAAAATACCAATGATAGATGCTCCTTGTAATGGGAGAGCTCATCCAACAGGTCTTATGGGAAGTCTTGGATTACATAGAGATAAAACATATAAATCTTATCAAGCTGTGTCTGGAGGAAATCCAGAACTTGGCAATCATGTAGAGGGGTTTGTAGGGGGGGCTTTAAATAAGACTTCAGGAATTGTTAGACAATATGCTGTAGCTGCAGAAGGATTAGTGGCAGTGGCTAGAAATCCTGTAAAAGCTTCTATTGTAAAAGAAAATGCTGCGATAGGAGGCATAAGCCATGCAATAGATTTGGGAAAAGTATTTTATTTAGGTTTGGAAACATCAAATGATGAAGCAATAAATAAAGTTGTGGAGTTTTTGGATGGAGAGATAGTATCAGAAGGGATAATAGAAACTTTAGAGTTACAGACTACAGGTGGGTTTGATGTAGGTAAATTGACTGTAAATGGTTGTGAAGTCACTTTTTGGAATGAGTATATGACAGTAGAAAAAGATAATAACAGAATTGCAACATTTCCAGATTTAATTATGACTTTTGATAAAAATACGAGTATGCCTGTTACATCAGCAGAAATTAGAGAAGGGCAAGAGGTAATTTTAATAAAAACTTCCAAAGAGAATTTAAAACTTTCAACAACGATGCAACAAGAAGAACTGCTAAAAGATATAGAGGATATATTAAATAAAGAAATAATTGCATTTAATTAGGATATAGAGTAGTTTAATTGACTGAATAATTACAATTACTTAAATTTAAAAAGAAATAGGTAACTTATAAAATTTAGTAAAAAGTTTATAAAATATAAATAAAATGTTAGTGCCAATATAAATATTAAAGGAGAATTACAAACAAAAGAAACTAAAATTGGATGGTGAGCAAATATGATGTTAAAATAAATTTTAGACATTTATGATATTGTTACAATAACAGGTAAAAATGGAAAATCCTCAGGATGAAGAGCTAAGACACTAGGTGTATTAGGGAGATTAGGGGGAATTGGAGCTAGACCAGAAATGATAGGTATGGTTTCAGATACTGATGGTGCTTTAGTAGCAATATCAGTTGGAGCTATAGAACAATAAATAGAATTTTTAATATACAGATAAATCTCTTTATTGTTCTATAATATTATATTTAATAATTATTTCTATTTTGATACCTTAATTTTAGGGTTTATTATTATGGATATTAATATCATACAAAAACTCAAAATCCAGTGAGTAATTCCAAATTTAGATATTAACAAATTCAATCCTGCTATAGCAAATAAGCAATATTTAATTAGGATTAAAAGTGTATTTATAGAAATTCCTTTTATTGAAAGTATTCTAAATCCTAGGATGGACATTCTAAGTCCTACAAATGCCAATAATATACCTGTAATGTCCTGAATTAAGTAATAGTATTCAAATTTCATACTTAATCAACTCTTTTCTGAACAGTGTCAAATATCTCTGATTCTTCAATTTCATCATCCGTATATGTAAGCATAGTAAAACCAGTCACTCCATAAATAAATGAAATTATAGGAGTAATCCAACTTAAGAAACAATATGGTATAAATTCCAGTGGGCTTACCCCAAGAGTTTGAGCACAGAAAACAGCATTTGAATTCCATGGTATTAGTGGTCCACCAAGTGTAGCTGTATCTTCTATGATTCTAGATAGATTCTGTGGTTTTAATTTAAACTCTTTGTATATTGGAGACATTAAAGTTCCAACAAATACTGAAGTGAACATCATTGACGAACTAAATGCATTTGCAAAGTAACTTACTATAAAAGTAGACCCAACCAGTTTAGTTCTTGATTTTCCTATTTTAGTTATCAAAGGTTGAAGTAGTACTTCTAAGAAACCAGTTTTTTGGAGAATACCAGCAATAACGAAAACTACAAATACTAGTAAAACGGTTTCAGACATACTCATTATTCCACCACGATTTAATAGTTTGTCGGCATAAACAAATCCAGTATCTATAGTAAATCCTGATAGCATGTAATTTAAAACATCACCTATTTTTTCCCCCTCTTGAAATACGGCTATAATAAGTCCCATGATAGCTGAACTTAGTATAGATATAATAGGAGGTTTTTGTAACAATAAAAGTAATAACAAAAACATTATTGGAATCATTGCTACTAAGCCAATATGAAAGTTTGAATTTAATACATTTTTGATTTGATTTATTTGAATGTAGTCTATAGTATTATTTGAATATTTTAATCCAATCACTGTATAAAGAACTATACATATTACATATGCAGGGCCTGTTGTGTAAACCATGTGCTTCATATGTGTAATTACATCTGTCTTACAAACTGCTGCTGCTAAGTTTGTAGAATCTGATAGAGGAGACATTTTATCTCCAAAGAAAGCTCCAGAAATAACTGCACCAGCTGTTAGACCAAGAGGAATACCCATACTAGTACCAATACTCATCATTGCTATACCAGAAGTTCCAAGAGTCCCCCAAGATGTACCAGTAGCGACAGAAGTAAGTGAACAGACTATTAGTGTTGTAAGTAAAAAATATTTAGGTGTTATTATTGTTAGGCCACTATATACTACTGTTGGTATTGTACCAGCAGCTATCCAAGCTGCTATTAGTACACCAACAGAAAGTATTATTAAATTTGATTGAAAGGCATCCTTACCAACTTCAAATCCAAAAGCTTCTATTTCGTCATTAGTATAACCAAGCTTCATAGCTGCAGGAACTACTATAAGCCATGAAAGCAAAAACATTGTAGTTATAGAAGCATTAAATACAACTATGCCAACTGATGTTAGAGCTATTATTGCAAGCATTACTAACAAGGAATATCTAAATGAAGGTCTTTTTCTTTCTGTATCTATTTTCATAGTGCAAATTCTCCTTAAATATTTTTAGTTAATTGCATTTTTTATTCTTATAAGAGCTTCTTCAAGCATACTTCTTGGACAAGCTAAGTTTATTCTTTGATATCCACTTCCTCCAATACCAAAGCCATTTCCTTGATTTAAAGCAACTTTACCTTTCTTTACAAGTATACTTTCTAGTTCCTCATCACTTAATCCAAGTTCACTAAAGTCTACCCATAACAAATAAGTGCCTTCTGGTTTTCTAACTTTAAGTTTTGGCATGTTTTCATTTATATATTTTATAGCAAAGTCTATGTTAGATTCTAAATATTCCAAAAATGATTCTAGCCAAGGTTCGCCATTATTATATGAAGCTTCTGTTGCAACTAAGCTAAAGCAATTATTTCTCTTTATATCAATTCTAGTAAAGGCATCATCTAACAATTTATAATCTTTTTCATCAGGTAGTACTACATATGATGATTGAAGACCAGCTATGTTAAAAGTTTTAGTTGGAGCCATACAAGTAATCGTATTTTTTTCAAATTCTTTAGAAATAGATGCCATAGGAACATGCTTATGTTTTTTTAATATGATGTCACTGTGTATTTCATCAGATATGATTTTTACATTATGCTTAAGACAAATATCTCCTAGTTTTTTTAATTCATCTTTTGTCCATACTCTACCAACTGGATTATGAGGATTACAAAGTATGAATAATTTTACATCTTTAATCTTGTTTTCGATATCTTCATAGTTCATTATGTAGTTTCCATCTTCTAGTTTTTGTAATGGGCTTATAATTAGTTCTCTATTATTGTTTTTTACAACGCTATTAAAAGGGCTATAAACTGGTTCTTGTATCATTATTTTATCGTTTTCTTTTGTAAGTTCGTTTATTAAAAGGCTTATGGCTGGTATTACGCCTGGACTATAAATTAACCACTCACTTTTTATTTTCCAATTATGTCTTCTATCCAGCCAATTTACTATAGATTCATTGTAAGAATCTGGTCTTGTTGTATAGCCATAAATTTCTTGTTCCAGTCTATTTCTTAAGGCATCAATTATACAAGGTGCAGCTTTAAAATCCATGTCAGCTACCCACATAGGAAGTAAATCATTAGTTCCGTATTTTTTATCCATCTCTGACCATTTAGATGAAAAATTATTGCTTCTATTAACAATTTCATTAAAATTATAATTCATCGTAAAAACCTCCAGTAATTTTAAATTTTATGTTAATAATATTAAGCAAACAACATGCCAAGATTGATAATAAAAAATATTTATCCATGAGTTAATATGTAGTATTAAGTAATTTCAGAGTATAGAGAAGATAAAAATATTAATTATATTTAACACTTTGTGGAAAAGGTTATTTCTAATAAATTTTCAGATATATAAAAATATAATTAAATAGGTTTAAATGGTTCAACTGTTTAACTTATTAGACCTATTTATCTTTTTTAGAAATTCAACCCCCTTTGATGTTATAATTGAGCCACCACGACCAACAAGTATGTCTACAAGTCCAAAGTCTTGTAGTTCTAGAAGTATGCTTCTAATCTGTTGTTCTGTCAAAAACCTATTTTCACCTAAAGCTATTTTATATAGGCTTTTTCTACCAATTCTTTCTTTTAAATCATAAGCTTTTTTTAGATTATCCAGTATAAATATGTATTCATCTAGAGACCTTTTAAAGTTATAGTCGTGTTTTATAAAGTTTTTGTCTTTGTTAATGTTGAATTGATACTTTTCTATATTATCAGTTACTTTATTACAGATAGTCCTGCTATAATTTGAATCTATAGTATCTAATATATACTCAGGTAAATCACATATTTCTATAATATCTTTCCCTAGGTAGCAGAAATATTCTCCTAAGTTTCTTAATTCTCTTATATTTCCTTCCCATTTATACATTTTAAAGATTTCTTTTACTTCTTCACTTAGACTAAAATTACAGGGAATATCATATTTTAGTGAGTCAAAAATTTCAAATATGTCACCAGGTCTTTCTCTAAGAGGATGTATTTTAAGAGGAAGAACATTTAACCTAAAATATAAATCTCTTCTAAACATATTTTTAGATACGAGTTCTTTTAAATTTCTATTAGTAGCTGCAATTATTCTTACATCAATATCAATGACATTATTGGAACCAATACGTCTTACTTGTTTTTCTTGTATAACTCTCAGTAATTTGGATTGAGAAGTTAAATCCATTTCTCCAATTTCATCTAAAAATATAGTTCCATTGTTGGCTAATTCAAATAAACCAATTTTTCCGCCTTTTTTAGCCCCAGTAAAAGCACCTTCATCATAGCCAAATAATTCACTTTGCAGTAGATTTTCTTGAAAAGTACTACAATTTACTGCTACAAAAGGGCCATCTTTTCTTCTAGAAGCACTATGAATGGATTGAGCAAATAATTCTTTACCAGTACCACTTTCACCAATTATCAAAATAGATGAGTTTGATTGGGCCATTTTATTGGCAATTTTTTTTGTATTAATAGTTTGTATACTAGAACCCAATATGTCATCAAATGTATATTTACTAATATTACCAGAGTTAACTAACTGTGCTCTTAACTTAGCTTGCTTTTTTTCTAGTTGAGAGAACTTGGTCATTTTTAATATAAATCCATCAAATACATTTAATTGTATGTGCTTAATCTCTAGATTTATATCAATATGATTTATTTTAATTAATTTCTCAAAAAATGGAGTTTTATTGGTCAATATATTTTGGAAATTGATGTCCTTTATACAATCACCAATAAACGAATCAATCATTTCATTTGCATTTATAGATAAAATTTTTCTAGCCATATGATTATAGAATTGAATTATTCCATCATTATTTGTGCATATGACTCCATCATCAATTATAGATAATAACAAATCAAACTGTCTTTCAAATTTATTTGCATCTAATAATAATTCACCTGTACTATAACTTGTAGGAATTATTTTTTCTACATATTTTTTTATCAAGTCATCTTTTATTAGATGTTTTAGTTTAGTCTTTGTAGCAATTTCAACAATACAACTTAAATCTATTATTCTATACTTTAAGTCTATGACTTCACAATTTTTAAATTTAGGTAAGATTTTTTCGCCAGGAGTTAGTATTACAGCATCTGTGGGAGTAAATTCAATCTCTGGATAGCAAGGCAGGATATTGATATTGTCTATTCCTAGTCTATGTATTAAAGAAATTGTCTCTATTGCCATATCCTTACTTAAATTATATACATAAATAATTTTATCTTTTTCTAATTTAGATATCATATCAATACTGTTCTTTTCAAATGTCAACTTAGGAACAATAATTTGAGCATCATAGTGAGATAATTTTACGATTTCATCATACTTTAAATAAGCAGATAGAAGTATCAATTTTTCTTTAAAAAACCTTAAATTTCCCTCTTCAAAAGAGTATAAATTTATTTTTAGATTATTGCCTAAAAATTGTCTTATTTGGTTTTCGTAAATTTCTCCAGCATCTTTTTTTAAACTTACAATAGCTAATTCCATTTGTTTCATTTCAACCTCTCATACAAATTTGACTTATTTTAGATTATATAACAATAAAATTAGATATAAATAATTTTATTTAATTATTATTATAAATTTATTATAGATTACACATTGAAGTAAAAGAAATAGCTAAAATTATTCCTTTTATTTTTGTTTTTTGTATCTATTTGGTATAATAGTATTAGAGCATATAATAATTTAGGCAAAATTTCTTAAGGGAATACTAGAGGAGAATATAAAATGAAAAGATGTCTTTACTGTAATAGGGATATAAAGTCACCAAATAATAAATTGGCTATAAAATATGATGACAACACAAATATATATCCATGTCGTGCAGAATGTAAGGAAAAAATTGAAGAATATATAGCAAAAAAACCTACATATAAGTTTATAAATATATTAGAGGTTCTTTTAGGTGTGGGTGGAATATTCTGTTTTTTGAGCAAATGGACTATTTTAGCTCAAGTTGTGCTTGGAATTGATGCATTGGTTATATTTTTATTTCCATTGGCAGGATTTAAGATGAATGGAAAGTTAAGTATGGAACAAACTAAGAATCAAAGTAGGTCTATTGCAATATCAATTTTGGCATTTATAGTAGTAATAACTGTATTGTATTTTAAACAAGTCGGTAAGTAGAGTATAATTAATTGTATAAGACATCATTAGAGTATGAGGTGAATTTATGGAAGAGAGAAAATTAGCACCAAACAATGAGAGAGAAGCTCTTATAAAAAGATTAAAGAGAATAGAAGGTCAAGTTAAGGGTATACAAAAGATGGTAGAACAAGAACGTTACTGTGTTGATATATTGGTTCAAATATCTGCTATAAGGTCTGCTATAAACAGGGTAGGCACAATTATTTTGGAGAATCATATAAAAGGATGTGTAGCAGAAAGTATCAAGCATGATGATGGTGAGCAAACTGAAGAGATGATAAAAGAACTTATGGATACTATAAATAAATTTACAAAATAAGGAGGCGGTTAGTTATGAATCAACAAGGATTTATTATGGAAATTGTTGATGATAGAACTGCAAAGTTAAAAATGCAAAGACATTCAGCTTGTGCTGCTTGTGGAAAATGTGCTACTACAAATTCAGCAGAGTCAAAAGAAATATTAGTAGAAGTAGACAACACAATTGGTGCAAAAGTTGGTGACCATGTAGAGGTTAGTATGGATAATATGAATGTATTGAAAGCAGCTGTAATGGCTTATATAATACCCCTTATAGCACTTCTAGTTGGAACAATAGGGACTTATTATATATTGGGGGCAATTGGTATGACAACTGGAGTTGAAGCTATAAGTGGACTAGTTGGAATTTGTCTTACAGTAATTTGTTATTTATACTTAAAGAAGAATGATAAAAAATTCAGAGATAGTAGAGAGTTTATACCAGTAATAACAAGAATATTAATTGACCTTTAAAATAATTATAATTAAAAAATAGCAATGTACTTTTTAAATAAATACCCAATGTGTATTTGTAAAGTTTTAGTACATTGCTATTTTTATATTTTTATTTTGATTTTCTGTAAGGAATAAAGCTTTTTCTGATTTTCAAAAGATTCAATGTTCTTACAAAAGAAGTTACAACCAATACTCCAAGTGCTATTGCAGCACTTAGAAATAATGCATCTGTACCTTTTGACATAGCCAAAGAATAATTTTTCTGAATCAAAGATAACATTGTATTGTATAGTCCAATTCCTGGTATTAGAGGAAGAATACCTGGAATTACAAACACAATAGCTGGTTGCTTTAGTTTTCTAGCCAAAGTCTCACTACATGCAGAGACCAAAGCAGCAGCTATAAAACCTGCAAAAACTGCGTTTGTAGTAAAATTAAATAAATAAACATACACAATCCAACCGACTCCTCCAGTTATTCCAGCTGGAAGAAGTAGATAAAGTGGGGCATTAAAAAAAACAGCAAATCCAGCAGTTGCAACGCCTGAAAATAAAAAATGCAAAATCATTGACATATCAGTCATTAGAAAGGACCTCCAATTCTATACCATGTATCAAGAACAAAACCAACTCCAGAAGCAATCGCAATAATAATCATAGCAGCATCAAAAGCACGAGAAATTCCTGATATTAAATTACCTGATATTAAATCTCTAATAGCTTTTATAAAAGCAACTCCTGGGAGTAGTGGCATTATAGCGCCAACTATAAGCATTTTAGGGTCATCTAAAATGCCTATTTCAACTAATAGAACTCCTGAAAGTGCAATTAAAAAAGAAGATACTAAACAGGAAAACGCAGATATTGCACTTATCTTCATTGTTTTATCGTAAGTAATTGCAGCAAAGATTGCTATTATAAATGTAAGTATAAAATTTAATACATAATTCCCTCCAAGCAAACAAGCAAAACAAGCAGATGCAATTCCTGTACAAGAGTAAAATAACCATAAAGGATAAGGTTTTACATCTTGTATTTCATAAAGACGTGCAATAGCATTATCAATATCATATTCTTTGTCACTAACAAATTCTCGAGAAAAACTATTTAATAAAGAAATCTTATTTAAGTTTATACCTCTTGATTGAATCGTTTTCATAAACGAAAAGCCATCAAATTTCTCATCTGAAATAATTATTACTGTAGGAGTTGTAAAAATATTTACATGATAAAACCCTCTTGACCTGCATATTCTAAGGACACTGTCTTCAACCCTAGATGTTTCAGCTCCATTTTTTATCATAAGTTCCCCTACAAATAGAGCTAATTTTAGAATATTTTTCTTATATTCAAGTTCCTCATTTTGATTCATAAATACACCTCCAAATTAAAAAACGTAATATTGAAATTATATCAAATTTTTAAGTAATATTCCTTAATATATATATAAATATATTATCTTTTTTTTGTTTCAAAATGGTCACATTTAAATTATATCCAATTAAAAGAATTAGACAATATTATTTATTATATTTTAACTTAAAAATAAAGAAAGTAACTATCTTAAATATGGAAAAATGGCAAAACACTTGACTATTAATTAGTAAAGGACTATAATAATAAATTATCATATTGATAAAAACGAAAATTATGAAATGTCTGTAAAAATAAAATTTAAATAATAACTAGGAGGAATAATATGTTTGAGAACTTGAAAAAAGCGGACCCTGAGATTTATGAAAGTATGAAAAGAGAGTTAAAAAGACAACAAAGAAATATTGAATTAATAGCATCTGAAAACATAGTATCAGTTCCAGTAATGGAAACTATGGGAAGTCATCTTACAAATAAGTATGCAGAAGGTTACTCAGGAAAAAGATATTATGGTGGATGTGAGTACATAGATGAAGTTGAAACTCTTGCAATAGATAGAATCAAAAAGATATTTGGAGCAGAGCATGCTAATGTTCAACCTCACTCTGGAGCAAATGCAAATATTGGTGTATATTTTGCTATGCTAAAACCAGGTGATGTTGTTATGGGAATGAATTTATCTCAAGGGGGGCATTTAACTCATGGTGCTCCAGTTAATATTTCTGGTCAATATTATAAATTTTATGAATATGGTATAGACAAAGATAGCGGACTTATAGATTTTGATGAAGTTAGAAAAATAGCACATGAAGTAAAACCTAAAATGATAGTTGCAGGAGCAAGTGCGTATCCTAGAGAGATAGATTTTAAAAAATTTAGAGAGATAGCTGATGAGGTTGGAGCATTACTTATGGTAGATATGGCTCATATAGCAGGTCTTGTAGCTGCTGGTCTTCACCAAAATCCATGTGAAGTGGCTGATTTTGTTACAACAACAACTCATAAAACTTTAAGAGGACCTCGTGGAGGTATTATTCTTTGTAAAGAAAAATATGCTAAAGCTATAGATAAAGCAATATTCCCTGGAATTCAAGGTGGACCTCTTGAGCATATAATTGCATCTAAGGCAGTTTGTTTTAAAGAAGCTTTGAGTGATGAGTTTAAAGAGTATCAAATACAAGTTGCTAAAAATGCAAAAGCTTTAGCTGAAGAACTTATTAAGAGAGACTTTAAATTAATTTCTGGGGGTACAGATAATCATTTAATATTATTAGATTTAACTAATAAAAATATAACTGGTAAAGCTGCAGAAAAAAGATTAGATGATGCTTATATAACAGCTAATAAAAATACAATTCCATTTGACCCAAATGGTGCTCTTGTTACAAGTGGAATAAGACTTGGTACTCCAGCTGTAACTACTAGAGGTATGAAAGAAGAGGATATGGCAATAATTGCTGAGGCTATAGACCTATGTTTAACTTATGATGAAGAATCTAAGGCTAGAACATTGGTTGTTGGTTTAACTGAAAAATATCCTTTATATGAAGAATATAATATTATGGATTAATTATAAAGAATAATTAAATAGAATATATTTAAATAATTACAGTGATTGTGTATGTATTTGAATATATATAGATACAAAACCCGATTGATATAATCTCCTATATCAATTGGGTTTTGTATTTTTTAATTAAAACTTTAAGATTTCTTAAGAATTATACTAGGTTTTTCTAAAGATTTAAAGTCTATACTTATAAATATAGTCATTATAGGAAAAGAAAGACTTTAATGGGGAGGGAATCTTATGAAAGTATTAATTCTTACAGGAAAATTTGGTATGGGTCATTACTCAGCATCAAACTCTTTAAGTGAAGATATAAAAGCAAAATTTAACAATTCAGAAATAATAATTAAAGATATATTTGAATACATTATGCCTAACTATTCAGATAAAATGTACAAGACTTTTTCTATTCTTGTAAATCGGGGAAGTAGTCTTTATAATTTGTTTTATAAATGTACTGAAAATGGAAAGAAAGATATAAAATTTACTTTTTCAGATTATTTTTTAACTAAATTAGATAAGTTACTTAATGAAGTAGAACCAACAGTAGTTATTTCAACTTTTCCATTTTGTTCTCAACTAGTATCTAGATATAAGGAAAAGTATAATTCAAATCTTCCTTTGATAACATGTATAACAGATATAAGTAGTCATTCAGAATGGATTAGTAAAAATACAGACTGCTATTTAGTAGCTAGTAAATCTACTAAGGAAGAACTTATTTTTAAGGGAATAGATGAAGCTAAAGTTAAGGTTAATGGTATTCCAGTAAAAAAAGACTTTAAAAAACTAGAACATATAAATCATTCAAATAAAAAAAATATACTTATAATGGGTGGAGGATTAGGATTACTACCTAAATCAGAACAATTTTACAAAGAATTAAATACTTTAGAAGGAGCAAAAACTACTGTAATAACTGGTAATAATAAAAAAATGTATTATAAATTATATGGCAGATATGAAAATATAGAGGTAATGGGTTATACTGATGAAGTATATAAATATATGGAAAATGCTGATATTATTATTTCTAAACCAGGTGGAATAACATTATTTGAAACAATTTATTCAGAACTTCCAATATTAGCATTTAATCCATTTTTACAACAAGAAATAAATAATGCTGATTTTATATTAAATAATGGTATTGGAAGAATACTTGGTAAAAATAAAAAATACTATGTAGATGAGATAAAAGATTTAATTTATGATGATGCTACTCTTAAAGAAATGAGTAGAAATATGAAAGAATTAAAAAAGCAGTTTGATAACAATACATTAGAAAATATTTTATTTTCATTTGATGAACTAGGAGCGTGTAGAGAATGTATATAGTAGGTTTAATTATAGTTATTGCATTGATTTTTTTAGTCCATTCAATTATACCTACATATTATAACAAACTATTAAATAAAGATGTATTAAAAAACATGGCTGGAGAAAATGAAATTGCACTTACTTTTGATGATGGTCCAGACAAGAGATATACAGAAAAATTACTAGATGTATTAAAAGAAAATGATATACAAGCTATGTTTTTTGTAGTAGCAAAGAATGCTGAAAAAGAGCCTGAAATTATAAAAAGAATGTTAAGAGAAAATCACATAGTTGGCTTACATTCATTGGAACATAAAAATGCATGGCTTTACAGTTATAATTATGTTAAAAAAGATTTTATTGAAAGTACAAATATAATGAAAAATTTAGGTGTAGATATAAACTACTATCGTCCACCATGGGGTCATACTAATATATTTTCAAAGTTGTTTGTTGAAAAATATAATCTAAAAATGACTTTATGGGATGTAATGGCAGAAGATTGGAATAAAGATAGTACAGTAGAGATTATTATAAACAAGTTGATGAGTAGAACAAAAGAAAATTCTATAATTTGTTTACATGATGCAGGGGAGAATTCAGGTGGTGCAGTAGGTGCACCTGAGCGTACTATTGAAGCCTTAAAGGTAGCCATTCCAAAGCTTAAAGCTAGTGGTTTTAAATTTGTAACACCAGAAAGGATGTAGTTATGATAAGTAAAACTGAAAATAAAAATAAATGCCTAGGTAGTGTAGCTTTTTTAGTTTTACTAATGGGCATAACAGGATATTTTGTTTTTAGAGGGCAATCAATTGAATCATTAATAAAATCATTAAAAGGTGCAAGTCCTATGTTTATACTAATTGGATTTGCGATGATGATTATATATGTTGCTTGTGAAGGTGTAAATATATATCTAGGTATAAAAGCTTTAAACCAAAAAACAACTCTTTTAAAATGTATGGGATATGCTTTTATTGGATTTTATTTTAGTTCAATTACACCTTCAGCATCAGGGGGTCAACCAGCACAAGTTTATTATATGAAGAAAGATGATATAAATATCTCCTATTCTTCACTTATACTATTAGTTATTGTTGTCATTCATCAAGTAGTTATATTGGCATATAGTGGAACAATGTTCATTATGGAACGTGAATTTATATTAAACAATGTAAGTGGAATGAATATTTTACTAATATATGGTGTAATAACAAATGTTGTTCTTGTAGTTGGAGTAATTGCAATTATATTTTCAAAAAAATTGGTAAACAAATTTATAATATCAATAACAAACTTATTAGGTAAGCTAAGAATAATAAAAGATGTTGAAGGTTCAAGAAAAGTTATAACTTCTCAAATTGAAGAATATGTTAAAGGAGCTCAATATATAAAGCAAAATCCAAAACTTGTAATACAAATTTTAGGCATAACTATTATACAAATAACAGCTATGTTTTTAGTACCATTTTTTGTATACAAAGCTTTCCATCTATCAACATATACTGTATTTGAGATATTAGCAATACAATCTCTACTTAATATTGCTGTTTCATCATTACCATTACCAGGAGCTGTTGGAGCTTCTGAAAATAGTTTTATGACATTATTTAAGATATTTTTCCCAGGGCATTTATTAGTTCCAGCGATGTTACTTAGTAGGGGAATAAGTTTTTATGCATTTGTAGCTATAAGTGGATTGATATGTATTGTAGTACATGTAAAATCTTCTGAAAAAGTAAAATCAGTAAAAAAAGTTGTTTATGTAAGATAATCTTATATAAATTATTTTTATTAATATGTCAATCTGTGTACACATTTTAATTGGATTTTAAACATGTTTACAAGAGTAGAAAGTATTAAAACATGTGACATTGCTAAGCTTTTGTTAATAAAGTATAATATTTTATATAGTTTGAAATATTTAAGAAATATAGCAAAAAAGGAGTTTAAGGATGAATAAAGAGATTCCAAAAAAAATTTTAGTAGCTGATGATAATCCTGAGATTAGGGAAATTGTAGAAATTCTTTTAACTGGTGAAGGTTATGAAGTTGTTATGGCAACGAACGGAGAAGAAGCTGTAAACTTAGTAGATAATACGATTGATTTGATTATTTTGGATGTTGTCATGCCTGTTAAGACGGGATTTGTTGCATGTAATGAAATTAGAGAAAAAACAACAGCTCCAATATTATTTTTAACTGCTAAAACTCAAGATTCTGATAAAGTTATTGGATTTTCAGCAGGAGGAGATGACTATTTATCAAAGCCTTTTTCATACTCTGAATTAATTTCAAGAGTTAAGTCACTACTCAGACGTTATTATATATATCAGGGAAAGGAAAGGGAAAAAGAGCCAAATATATTAAAAACAAAAGAATTATGTGTAAATTTAGATACTCAAGATGTTACACTAAATGGAGAATCTGTGTTTTTGACAACTATAGAATATAGTATATTAGTTCTTATGTTGAAAAATAGAAAAAAAGTTTTTTCATCTGAAAATTTATATGAAACTATTTGGGATGAGCAGTATTTTTATACAGCGAATAATACCATAATGGTGCATATTAGAAATCTAAGAAAAAAATTAGAAAAAGACCAAAAAAATCCACAATATATAAAAACAGCATGGGGAAAGGGGTATTATATTGATTAGCAAAATTAAGCCATCAAAGTTGGGAGTTATACTATTGATATATGTACTAATCTCAGCTGCAATGGCTTTCATTTTAAATATACCATTTTACTCTGCTGTTGAATCTATAGTAAAGGATGTATCAGAAGGCAAAGTTTATTTTAAAAGAGAAGTAGACCAACTTATGGATAATTTTCAACTTTATGTTAATGAGAATGGAATAAGTTCAAATGATGGAGATAATATAGCAAAATGGAATAGTGATAATTGGTTTGTTTCTATGAAGATATACAAAGGAAATAAGGTTTTTTATGATACATTATACTATCCTAATGAAGTGCCTGATAAGAGTGAGGAAAATGAATTTTATAGTAGTTCTATGGCTAGACATTATGAAATACAATTTTCTAATGTTAAAGCTAATATAGTCGTAATAGCTTTATTTAGATTTAGATTTCAAAATTTTATAGAAGCAATTTCTATTACATTCATGGCACTTACGTTTATTATAACATTCTTACTGTTGTTGAGTAGAAAGATAAAATACCTAAGAAAAATAGAAATGGGTATAAAGATAGTAGAGAGCGGCAGTTTAAAGTATAGAATTCCAGTCAAAGGTAATGATGAATTATCATCACTTGCATCTAGTATTAATGAGATGAGCCATACATTAGAGAATCAACTTATAAAAGAAAGAGAAATGAAGAATAAAAATAAAGATATAGTAACTTCAATATCACATGATGTTAGAACTCCATTAACATCAGTAATTTGTTACTTGGATTTAATTAAAGACCATAAATATAATAGCCCTGAGCAATTGGAACAATACATAAAAAATGTAAGGTCTAAAGCATATCAAATAAAAGATTTAACGGATGACCTTTTTACACATTTTGTCAATTCTGGAGAGGAAGTTGCAAAAGAGTATGAAAAAATAAATGCTAATGAATTTATTTTTCAATTGCTTTTAGATAGTTCATATACATTGGAAGAGAAAGGATTTCATATAACAATAGAGAATGAACTTTATAACCAATATCATATTTATGTAGATGTTACACAATTTAGAAGAATATTTGATAATTTATGTTCTAATATAATAAAATATGCTAGAAGAGATAAACCTATAGTATTTTTAATTAAAGTGGAAGATTCTAAATTATTAATTATACAAAAAAATAGAGTGAACAATTTTTCTAATAATGTAGAAAGTTTTGGAATTGGTATAAAGAATTGTGAGAAAATAGTTGCATATCATAATGGAAGTATAAATGTAAATTCTGATGATAAAGAATTTTCTATTGAAATATCTATTCCAGTAAAAAAATCATAAAATCTTAAGTTGTATATTGTGCAATTTTATTGTACACCTGTAAGTAAGTAACAAGTTTACTTATAAGACCATATAATATTATTATCTTAGAAAAAGGGGACATAATAATATGGTTTTGACAGGAGCACATTATATTTACATTATATTTATGGTAATTATATTAATTACTATGATTATGAAAAAGGATACAATAGTACCATGTATATTAGGTGTTTTTTTCATGGGGCTGTTCTTTGAAAAAAATATTTTTGGTGCTATAACATCAATATTTAACTCTTTTATTATATCTTTAAATGAGTTGGGACCAATTATATTAATTATAGCTGTTATGGTTGCTTTATCTAAAGCTTTAGAAGCTAATAATGCTATACAGTATATGGTAAGACCATTTTCAAGAGTTATAAAAAATTCTAATACAGCATTTTTTGTAACTGGATTTGTTATGTTAGTTCTTTCTTGGTTTTTCTGGCCAACTCCAGCTGTTGCCTTAGTCGGAGCTGTATTTTTACCTGTTGCTATGAGAGCTGGATTACCAGCAATTGGTGTTGCAGTAGCATTAAATTTATTTGGTCATGGTCTTGCTTTGTCTACAGACTTTGTTATTCAAGGGGCTCCAAGTATAACAGCTGGTGCAGCAGGTGTTGCAGTATCATATGTTATAAATGATGGTATGATTTTGTTTTGGGTGATGGGAATAGTAACCATATCTATGGCATTTTATACATTGAAAAGAGATATTAACAAAGGTATGTTTAGAGAGGAATTAAAAGAGTTTGAAGATGAAGAAGTAGAAGAGTTTAATGGAAAATCTAAAATAGCAACTATTTTAGTAGCTTTAGGATTTCTTGCTGATATAATTGCCATGTATGTATTTGACCTAAAAGGAGGAGATGCATCAGCTCTTTTGGGTGGAACAGCAGTATTTTTAATAATCATTATAAATACTATAAATTTTGGCAAAGATAGTCTTGAAAATGTATGTGAGAATATAATTGATGGTTTTGTATTTGGTATAAAAATATTTGGGGCAATTATACCAATAGCAGCATTTTTCTATATGGGTGAAGTTGCACCTTTGACAGGTGTGTTTGGAAAGGTATTAACACCAGGCTCACAAGGCTTATTATCAGATATAGGTATAGCTCTTTCTCAAACAATACCACTTAATAAATTTGCTGTATCAGGTATAGAAACTGTAGTAGGAGCAATAACTGGGCTTGATGGTTCTGGATTTTCTGGAATTTCATTAGTAGGTTCACTTGCTTCTGTGTTTGGAACTGCTATCAATGCAAGTGTCGGTGCATTAGCTGCATTAGGACAAATCAGTGGTATCTGGGTAGGTGGAGGATGTCTAGTTCCTTGGGGACTTATTTCAGCAGCAGCAATTTGTGGAGTTAGCCCTATAGAATTGGCAAAACGAAATTTTGTACCAGTTATAACCGGACTGATTGTAACAACTATAGTAGCAATGTTTATTATCTAATCAACGTAAATACTAATTATACAGTTTAAAAATAGATGTATAGCTATAATTTATAATAATGATTTTATTAATGTTAAGCCATACATCTATTTTTTATTGATATTTTATTAATATTATTTATATAGAAGAATATTTTTTTATTATACTATACTAACTATGTTAATTATAATAACTATGTTAGCTTGTAGACTTTAGATGTAATTATAAATATCAATACTTTAATAGTTCAAATTCATATCCTAGCTTTCTTGCATCTGATATAAAATCATTTAAAATTTCTGTACTAGTTTTGGAAACTGCATGTAATAATAAAATCGAACCATCATGTAGATTATCCATTATTTTTTTTGTTGCTTCTTCATGTGATGGTTGTTTTTCAGTGTCCCAGTCCCTGTATGCAAAACTCCAGAATACAGTCTTGTATCCTAAATTTTTAGTCATTGCTAAGCTTTTCTCTGAGTATTTGCCCATAGGAGGTCTAAAAAATTTAACCATATCTTTTCCAGTTACATCCTTGTAGAATCTTTCAACATCATAGAATTCCTCATTAAAGTTTTTTAGATTACTTGTTTTTGTTGGCATGGATGGATGCGTTTTACTATGATTTCCAACTATATGCCCCTCAGAAACCATTCTTTTTACTAAATCTTTATTTTCTTTTATGTATGGAGATGTAACAAAAAAAACTGCTTTAACCTGATTTTGTTTTAAAATATCAAGTATCTTTGGAGTGTATCCATTTTCATAACCTTCATCAAATGTAAGATATATTGTTTTCTGACCATCTTTTGTAGGTCCATTGTATATAGCATCATAGTCAGAAAATTTAAAGCCAATGTCAGTATTTACTTCTGGGGTTTTATGTTTATTATTTGGTATATAAAACCAATCAAGAGCGGTGTTATCTAAAGAGGATACATCTAGTTTGTTATTAGCATTATTAGTAGTATCTTTTGATGGTTTATCTGTCCCGTCTGAAACAACTACATTGGAAGTGTCTTTACTGCTATCTATTTTTTCAGTATCTTCTTGTGATTGTGTTTCCTTATTTTGATTTGTGTTTTGTTTGTTTTGTGAATTTGAACATCCAACAATAAAAAAAATAGCTATAGAAAGTAGTGTTAAAGAATATAATACTTTTCTAAACATTTTGAAGCTCCTTTCTGAATTAATAACAATTACATATAGTATTATTATAATTGTAAACTGTTATTAATAATAGTTACATCTTTAAAAATAAAGTCACAATAGTATGACAAAGGGTGAATAATCAATAAATTTAAGAAAAAAATAATAAAAATAGTTGACCATCTTATGATAAGGTGTTATTATAGTAAATGTGCTCGATAAGAAGTAAAGAAATGATAAGCACAAAGAAGTTAGTTGAATGAAATGAACTTTGAAAATTAAACAGTAGGTTAATTTATAAACAAGAAACAAACCATAAAGCCAGATATTTTGATAACAATAGTATCTGAGCCTGATAAACTTTTATTTGAGAGTTTGATCCTGGCTCAGGATGAACGCTGGCGGCGTGCCTAACACATGCAAGTTGAGCGATTTACTTCGGTAAAGAGCGGCGGACGGGTGAGTAACGCGTGGGTAACCTACCCTGTACACACGGATAACATACCGAAAGGTATGCTAATACGGGATAACATATTTGAGAGGCATCTCTTGAATATCAAAGGTGAGCCAGTACAGGATGGACCCGCGTCTGATTAGCTAGTTGGTAAGGTAACGGCTTACCAAGGCGACGATCAGTAGCCGACCTGAGAGGGTGATCGGCCACATTGGAACTGAGACACGGTCCAAACTCCTACGGGAGGCAGCAGTGGGGAATATTGCACAATGGGCGAAAGCCTGATGCAGCAACGCCGCGTGAGTGATGAAGGC
>NZ_JAGWCV010000012.1:0-77186 GCF_020657735.1 Clostridioides sp. ZZV15-6383
CAATCAAATATTATCTGAAAAAATGGTATTTTCATACCTTTATTTGTCATGCATAATTTTACTTACAACATAAACTTTATATAAAATAATTAAAAATATACCTATTAAGGTAAGTAAAAAAGAGCTCTCACAGAACAAATTTAATTTGCTCCTGCGACAGCCCCTTTTTTTTATTTTATTTTTTAATATAATTTAAATTAAGAATGAATATTATTAAATTTGTTGAATATAGGGTATAATATAAAATATAATGTATTTAAATGTACTTGCTTTTATGGTAAAATAAAAACTTATATAAATGTAGTTAAAATAGGAACCTTCAAAAATTTGGTTCAGTTTTAGATAAATTTTTAGTAAAATAAGGAGGATGAAGATGAAAGGTAATATAACGATAAAAGATGTTGCTAAACAAGCAGGCGTGTCAATATCTACTGTATCTAGAGTTATAAATGATTCAAAACCTGTAACTGATGAAGTCAAACAAAAAGTTTTAGAGGTTATAAAAGAGACTGGATATATACCAAATCCGCTTGCTAGAAGCCTAGTAACTAAGAAGAGTCAATTAATCGGGGTAATAGTTCCAGAAGTTTCAGATTCTTTTGTTAATGAGGTATTAAATGGAATAGAAGAAGTTGCTAAAATGTATGACTATGACATTCTTTTAGCTAATACATACTCTGATAAAGAGCAAGAACTTAAGAGTATAAATCTATTGAGGGCAAAACAAGTGGAAGGTATAGTTATGATTTCATGGATAGTTGAACAAGAGCACATCAACTATATACAAAATTGTGGTATACCAGCAACATATATAAGTAAAACTGCTAGAGATTATGATATATATACAGTAAGTACCAGTAATAAAGAGGCTACTTTTGATATGACAGAACACCTTATAAAGAAAGGTCATGAAAAGATAGCTTTTATAATGACAAGTAAAGATGATACTGTTTTAGAAATGGAAAGACTTTCTGGTTATGAAAAAGCACTTTCAAATAATAATATAGAATTGGACAAGAGTTTAATTAAGTATGGTGGAACTGATTATGAAAGTGGATACAATAGCATGAAAGAATTATTAGATGACGGAATAGTACCTCATGCAGCTTTTGTAACAGGGGATGAGGCTGCTATAGGAGCTATAAATGCTATATGTGATGCTGGATATAAGGTTCCAGAGGATATATCAGTTGCAGGATTTAATGATGTTAAGATAGCTAAAATGTATAGACCTAAACTTACTACAGTATATCAACCTTTATATGATATGGGAGCAGTGGCAATAAGAATGGTTATAAAATTGATAAATAAAGAATTAATTGAAAATAAGAAAATAGAATTACCTTATAGAATTATTGATAGAGAAAGTGTTATCGAAAGAGAAAAATAAAACTATTAAAATTCATCAGGTAGTGCTTTAAGCACTACCTGATTTTTTATGTCATTAATATCAAACTTAAGAATAGCCTATTTAAAAAATAATTGTTTGATTATCTAAACGGTTTATTTTTTACCTATTCATGAGGATTTGACTTTTTAGTTTTCTTAAATAAACCTTTAGATTTCTTTTGTTGACCACTTGGTGTATTTTTTGGTGCAGGTGAATTTGATTTACCTTTAGTAGGTTTAGCCTTCTTAGTTTTAGCTGCTTTAGCATCTCTTTGAGTTTCTGCGTCTGAGATTTTTTCCATTATAGTATCCAATTTTTTGCGTTGATTTTCATCTAAAAATGCTTTGAATTTTGATACTACTTCATCTCTTCCATCTAAGTTCTTGCCTATTTTTATAAGTTCCTCCATAAGTTCATTTTCTGATTTTCCTTTGTAACTATCAGCCATCTTTTCTATCTTATCCTTGTCAATATTTTTTTGTTTAGCCATTTTTTCTAATGACTCTGTATCTAATTTTTTCATAAAAAAACCCCTTTCTATAAATATATATTGAATTATATTCATACTATTTATATATAGAAATAATATTGAAGTGGTGAATTATAAGTGATATATAATATAAATAAAAATTCTTATAGATAATATATATGCACTGAGCTTTAAAAATGGAACATTAAAATATGAAAAACATACTTTAATATAGGGCAATTATATAATATAAGGGGGAATTGTCTTGAATAACTTACTATTTTTGATTGGAGTGATTGCATTGAGTAATGGTAATATCTCTATATTTGATGATAAAAATAAATCAAAAGGAAATAATAGAGTTAAAAAAAGCAAAAAAAATGCAAATGATAAGCTGTCACAGTCTGCACATAGCAATTTAAGGTTTGATGCAAATGACATAAAAAGAGGTTTAAGGCTTATGGATTTAAGTGAAGAAGATTTAGAAATGGGAATGGAGATAATAACAAGAACTAAGAAATACATGTCAAGAGAGGAAAGAAAAATACTAATAAAAATAGAAAGTGTTTTAGATTTGGTTAGAGGTATAAAAAAATTAAACAATATAGACGTGGTAGATATAGAAGATGAAACAGATTTTTTCAGAAAAATGGATAGTGATGATAAAAAGAACATGATGATAAAGGAAATTATAGACGTGTTTCCAGAAAAAAGAAAAAATTCAGTTGAAAAAGCTATAGGAATGAAAAAGAAGATAGACTTATTTGCAGAATTATTTTTACCAGATGATTTTGGAGAAGGTGGATTTAGTCTAAGTTCTTTGGCAAATATAAACAATCTTGGTAGTATGAATAATCTAAAATTGCTAGGCAGTCTTTTAAGAGGTGATGATAGTAATAATGATACTGATGAAGAAGATAATAGTGAAGAATTGAATTATGAAGATGAAGAATTAGATTATGATAGTGAAGAGTTAACAGATGAAGATGAAATAGATGATAATGAAGAGGAATTAGTAGAAGATAAGAAAACAGACTATGAAGATACAGCAAATGATGAAGATATAGTTTATGATGAGGAACTATACAATGTTAATGAGCAAGAATCTGAACATAATTATAATGAAAAAAATACTAAAAATAGAACTAAGAAAAAGCGATAATCAACTAAATACATAAAGAGAAAAGGAAGAAAAAGTAATGATAGAATAAGATTATCTCAATTACTATATAAAACCACTTTAAAAAATTCAAAATTTATTATATAATAATAATATGAAATCCTGAAACATACGATAAGGCTTTTTTAAATTCAACCTACAAATGAAATACGGGAGACCGTGTCTGGTAAATTATAACATGCCTGATTAGTTTTGGACGTTAAAGGTTACTGGCAAGTCACCCACCTGGGAGTGCCTAGGGTGTGAATTTACTTAGCCACCGGTGTTTCGGGACAAAAAAAGTGCTACTATTTTAAATAGTAGCACTTTTTTTATTAAAATGCATTTTTCTACTAAATATGCCTAATTATTGATAAATTTAAAAAGCAAAGTAACAATTAAGATTTAAAGAGCATAGTATTAATTAGGCTTCAAAAAGCCAAAGACTTAATAAGAATCGCTTACAGGGAGGGCAATGAAAAATGCAAGATTATAAAAAAAATAAAAGAAGAATGATAAATCAGCCAATGTCTACAATGAGTGAAGAAGAAGTGTATACAGATGAAATAAATTCAGAGGACATGAGAGGGTTTAAAAAGTCACACCATCATAATGGATGTAATACTGATAATCATTGTGATTGTCATGATGATTGCAATCCATGTAAACCTAATCCATGTAATCCATGTAAACCTAATCCATGTGATGACAATTGTGGATGTCATGACGATTGTAAATGTGATTGTGAACCATGTCAAATGGATTCAGATGAATGTTTTGAAAACAAATGTGGACCAGACTGCTGTAATCCTATATCTCCAAGAAACTTCTCCGTATCAAATGCAGTGCCATTTGCAATAGAGGCTAATAGAATATTTGACACTATGCAATTCCAAACATTTACAGATGCTACTGGACCAAATGGAGAGCCATTAACTTTTGAAACAGAAGTAGTAGAAGTATTTGGTTCAATTCCAAGTGCAGGTCGAGTAAGTGTAACTATAGACAAAATATGCTTAAGCAATGATGGAATAGTTATAGATACAGGAATGACAACTTTAGAAGATTTCGATTTAGACCCATTAGGAGATATAGTAGGAAGAAATTGTGAAACAACTTTTGAATATGCAGTATGTGGAGAAAGAAATGCTGAATGTTGTAGACAAGGAAAAGGCAAATCAGTAGCTTATAAACAAAGAGGATTAACTGTAGCAGTTCGTAATTTAGTATTAGAACTAAGAGGTAGATGTGGATGTACAGAATTCGTTGCATTAGCCTTCCCAGCAGTCAGAGCAGGAGGTGGATGTAAGAAGAGAGTTGATTATGTAGAATTTACTTTTAACACACTTTCAGCACCAATATGCTTGCCAGCTGACGGAAGAGCTGTTACTTTAAGACAAGAATACCAAACTAACTTAACTGTAGATTGTATAGGAAAATCTATATTAAAACTAGAATGTAACGAATGTTGTGAACCTTTCTATGAATTAATAATACCAAATGATATAGATTTAGTACTTTGCTTACAAGAAACAGTTAGCACATTAATAAGTGAACAAATAGTAGTTTTAGCATCACCAAATGCAATCCAACCAAGACTTGTTGATACTTTCTCTAAAGTATGTGATTTTTCGCAATGTGGACCTAATCATGGAAGTGGAAAGCCTAGTTGCCACAGATAGATAGGTAGATATATAGACAGTTTAAATTATAAATAAAAATCATCTAAGGAAGGCTACCAAAGTAGATAATCTACATTGGTAGCCTTCACGTTTTTATACCTAACGTATAGATTTTAGTGATTTAAAAAGTACTATAGTGTGCAATAGACAAGTAAATATTGATACTATTGTCATTGTGTATATGTATGCATAAATATTAAGTCCTGGAATAGGAAGAAATACATATAGAGCTACTAGTTGAATTAGCATACCAATAATAGTATTTATACTTGAAGCTAACTCTTTTCTTATTGAATGTAAAATGCCAGATAGCGTTTGATTTAGAGACATAAATAGTGGAACTAAAAACATAGCTTTTAAATATTCTCCAGCAAGTGTATTTTTAAATACTAGTATACACAAATCTTTTCCAAAGAAATAAAAAAATATTGATGATAGTATACCTACAAATAAAGTTAGGAGTATAGAGTATTTGATTTTCTTTATGACACTCTTACGCTTTCTTAGAGCTATTTCTTGTGATATAGTGGGGATTAAGTTTACAATAAGCGCTGAACCAACAGTAAAAGGTAAAAATATAAAAGGCATGACCATTCCACTGATGATACCATACATACTTAAGGATTGCTGATAAGTCATTCCTGATAATGCTAATCTTGATGGTATCATCATAGAACTTATAGATTGTAAAAGTATGTTTGACATTCTATTACAAGTTATGGGAATGGACATTTTTAATGTTTCCATAGAAGAATTATAAAAATCTTTTATGCTTATGATATACTTATTGTCAAATGATGAATCTCGCCATAAACAAATAAGCATGAATATGATATTACTCAATTCACCAATCGATATACCTAATAGGGCAATATAACAATTCATAGATTTATTATTTATGTACATAACAAGTAAAACAACAAATAAAATTTTACCAATTTGTTCAATAATTTGTCCAATAGCAGGGATTTTTACATTCTTTACACCATAGTAATATCCTCTTAGTACATTTGAAAGAGTTATTATAACTATAGCAGGACAAACTGCTAGTATAAATAGGTTTAATTTAGGGTCTTTTAAAAACTTAAGTGATAAAAAAGAGCTATTAAAAGATGCAACTATAGATATTGCCAGTGCTACAAAAAATGCTATATATAAAGTTGATATAAATAAAGCATTGGTATTGTGTTTATCGTTTAAAGCTTTTCTCTTTGCAACTAAACAACTAAGTGCAGTAGGTATACCTGTTGTTGTAACGGCTAAGCAAATCATCAAAAAATTAAAAATCATATGATAGATACCTAAACCTGTTTCACCTAAAGCTCTTGACAAGAATATTTTATATAAAAAACCAAATATTCTTACAATAAAGTTGGATATAAATAAAATAACTGTTGATAGTACTAAATAAGGTACTTTCAAAAAAATCACCTCCCTATCTTTTAAATATATTCACAAGGAGGTGTAAAAATTTATAATTTTATAAATTCTGGTTTTAACTTATTAAATTTAGATACATATTTAAATCCCATACTTTTTAGTAATGAATATATGTAATCAAACTCACACGCAACTTGATTTACATGGTGTGAATCTGAACCTGTAGTTATGATTTCTCCTCCCAAGTCTTTATACATCTGAAGGATATATCTAGATGGAGTCAAATCTGGAAGATTATACCTATAACAAGATGTATTTATCTCGATACCTTTACCATCATAAATGGCCTGTTTAAGCGTTTCTTCAATTATATCAGAAAATAGTCTATCATCTAAAATAGTATCATAAGGTGCATACCTTTTAATCAAATCTAAATGACCTAAAACAGAGTAATCCTTATAATTCTTAACAATATTATATAAATAAAGATAGTAATTTTCATAAACTTCATGTTGCGTTTTATCTTTAAAATAATTACCAAGGTATAAGTCCATTGTATCTATAGCATGGATAGAACATATTATAAAATCAAATGGATATTGATGTGCTTCCCTTTTATATGTGTCCATCAATTGAGTCTGAACTCCAAATTCAATTCCTTTTTTTATAGATATTTTATCTTTATATTTGTTTTGAAGAGTTTCTAGACTCTTAAAATAATCTTCATAAACAATTGAAAAAGAATCATCAGCATATACATCATAGTCAACATGGTCTGTAAAACAAATTTCCTTCAAACCAAGTTCGATAGATTTTTTTATCATTTCTTCCATTGTAGATTTTCCGTCAGTAGAGAAACTTGAGTGCATGTGATAGTCGTAAAACATAAATATTTCCCCTTTTTATAAAAATTTTGGTATTATATATACATACTAAATAATATCAAATATATGTGAAAGCATCAATAAAATATAAATACAATGAGCGGTGATAAATGTGGAAAAATACATAATAGATTTAAGTGAGAAAAAGTTAACTAAATATATACAGATATTTAATCATATAAAGGAATTGATAATAAATAAAGAGCTAGTTGAACATGAAAAACTGCCACCAATAAGAAAACTATCAGATTTTCTACAAGTAAATAATACTACTATAGTTAAAGTATATGAGCTTTTAGAAAATGAAGGATATGTATATAAGATTGTAGGAAGTGGAACTTTTGTATCGAGTTCAAATTCTTATAAAAATTGTATAGATAATAGAAAAAATAAGATTATTGTGCAAAGAGAAGATTTAATTCATTTTGACAATGGAAATCCATCTAATGATATGTTTCCTATAGATTCATTTAAAAATGCTGTAAATATGGCATTATCTAAAGATGGCAGTTCAATATTTGATTATGATGAAGGTCTTGGTTCTGAAGAATTAAGAGATAAGATGGTAGAGTATCTAAGTGATGGAAATATAAAAACTACGAAGGAAAATATTCAAATAATATCAGGTGCTCAACAAGGTATAGATATAGTCTGTAAAGGGCTTATAAGTTATTCAGATGTTGTCTTTATGGAAGAGCCTTCTTACAATGGAGCGATTGAAGTGTTTAAAAGTAGAGGAGCAAAAATAATATCTATACCTATGTTAGATGATGGGATTGATATAGGTATTTTAAAGTTAAAATTGGAAAAAATAAAACCAAGACTTATATATATTATGCCTAATTTTCAAAATCCAACAGGAATATCTTACTCAACGTATAAAAAAAAGAAGTTAATAGAATTGGCAGAAGAACATGATTTTTATATAATTGAAGATGATTTTATAAGTGATTTTGTTTTTGAATCAAAAGACAATAGAACGGTTAGAAGTTATGATGATAAAAATAGAGTAGTTTATATAAAGAGCTTTTCAAAAATACTTATGCCAGGTCTTAGGATAGGAATTGTAGAAATGCCAAATGAATTATTAAAAAAGGTTTTATGGGCTAAATATTCATCAGATATATCAACACCAGGTCTAATTCAAAAATCAATGTATTATTATATGGATAATTTTGATTGGAAAAATTATTTGAATCATATAGAGAAGATATATACTGATAAGTACAAATTGGCAAAAAGCTTGATTAATGACAAATTGAGTGGTAAATTAAAAGTTAGAAAATCTTGTGGAGGAATAAACTTTTTTTTAGAATTACCAAGAGGATATACTTCTCAAGCATTTACAAGTTTTATGTTAAACAAAGGGGTATCTATGCTTCCAGGAACTTATTTTTTTGATAATCTAGTAGATGATAGATTTTTTAGAATCAATATAGCTCGTCCGAGCGTGGAAGAGCTAGAAAAGGGAATATCTATAATAAGTGATAATATAGATGAGTTTTTTTGTGAATATAAAAATAAGTTAGATATAAAGAGCAATAAATTATTTTATTAAATAAATAGAAGTTTTTTAGGAGGAAAAAATGTTTGACAAGAAGAAATTAGATAGGATTAATGAATTAGCAAAGAAAAATAAAGAGGGAGTTCTTTCTGCTGATGAAATCAAAGAAAGAGAAATTTTAAGGAAAGAATATTTAGAAAACTTTAGAGCCCACTTTAGATCAAGACTGGATAGTGTAAAGGTAGTTTCACCAGAAGAATATGAACAATACATGAAAAATAATAAAAATTAGAACTTAGTAGGAGGAAAACATGAACTTAAAGTACGAATTTAAGAATGCCTGGGATGTTGAAAGAAAAGAAAATACTATTGAACAAATTATGCAATATTCTTGCAATTATATGGATTTTTTAAGTAAGTCAAAGACTGAAAGGCTTTCAGTAAAAGAAATTATAAAATTGGCTAAAGAAAATAGTTATATTTCAATAGATGAAGCTATGGAAAAAGGAAGCATAAGTTGTGGTGATAAGATTTATGTTATAAATAAAGAAAAGGCAGTAGCACTTTTTGTAATAGGTAAAAATTATATAGAAAAAGGTATGAAGATTATAGGGAGTCATATAGATTCCCCAAGATTAGATTTAAAACCAAATCCATTGTATCAAGAGAGTAATCTAGGTTTTTTTAAGACTCATTATTATGGTGGAATAAAAAAATATCAGTGGACGGCTGTTCCACTTGCTTTACATGGTATAGTTATATTAAATGATGGAACAAAAGTTGATATATCTATTGGGGAAGAAGATAATGACCCAGTATTTTGTGTAACTGATTTATTGATTCATTTGGCTGGAGACCAAATGCAAAAGAAACTATCTGAAGGAATTAGTGGAGAATCTTTAAATATATTAATTGGTAATATTCCTTTAGATGATGAGGAAAAAGAGCCTATAACAGCAAATATATTAAAGATTTTAAATGAGAAATACGGTATAGTTGAAGAAGATTTATTAAGTGCTGAAATTGAAGTAGTTCCAGCTGGTAAAGCAAGAGATTTAGGGTTTGATAGGTCAATGGTGTTGGGATATGGGCATGATGATAGAGTATGTTCATATGCTGCTGTAAAAGCTATACTAGAAACTGAACAACCAGAATTTACTTCAGTTGCATTATGTGTAGATAAAGAAGAAATTGGTTCTAAAGGGAATACAGGTATGCACTCAAAGTTTTTTGAAAATACTGTGGCTGAACTAATTGCTTTAGAAGGAGATTATTGTGATATTAAAGTGAGAAGAGCTTTAGCAAATAGTAAGGTACTATCAGCTGATGTTTCTGCTGGATATGACCCAAATTTTGGAGAGGCATATGAAAAGAGAAATTCTGCATATATGGGAAATGGAGTAGTCTTAACCAAGTATACAGGTTCAAGAGGAAAGAGTGGATGTAATGATGCTAATGCTGAATTTATGTCAGAAGTAAAGCGAATTTTTAATAAAGGAAATGTAGTATGGCAAACTGCTGAACTTGGAAAAGTAGACCAAGGAGGAGGCGGAACTATAGCCCATATATTAGCAAATCAAGGTGCAGAGGTTATAGATTGTGGTGTTGGAGTTTTAAATATGCATGCACCACATGAGATTGTCTCTAAAGTAGACATATATGAAATGTATAAGGGATATAAGGCATTCTTTAATATCAATTTATAAATAAAAGTATAAATATAGTAAGTGAATAAAGACCATTGTATAAACAATTTTAAACTGTTATACAATGGTCTTATTTTTTGTAAAAGTAACGAATTATTACAATGGAGAGAATAAAATAAAAAACTGTCAAATTAAAAATTATTTTAAAAAAATTGACAACGATTTCATCTTGTTATAATATGTAATAAAGAACTTATTATATAATGTTATAAAAAAGTAAAAAAATCTAAAGCTTTAAAAAGACATCTTGAATTCATGTCAGTTACTCCTCATATAAGTACTCTATTAGTAGGTATATCTGGAGCTATGGAAGTAGCTTCAATGCTAGGTCTTATGGTAATTGGAGGTATGACTGCATCTAACATAATGCTAAAACTTAGTGTCAATGTAGGTAGTGGAGAATGGGCAGAGCCTATTCAAACTTACTTAGACCAAATAATGCCATGTATGCTTCTAGCTATGATATTTGGTATTATGTATTGGCTATTAGGAAAAAAGGTAAAGACAACTACGATATTAATCTCGGTTATGATTATTTGTATAGTATTAGCTGCTATTGGAGTAGTATAAATAAAAAATCCCAAGTTCATTTGAACGAGGGATTTTTAACTATTTATTGAAATTATTATATTATGATTTCGAAATACTCACATAATCTGTTCAGAAATTTATCTTCTAATGGGGAAAAAGTTTTCTTTTTAGAGTAAATAAAGAAAAATTTTCTAGTAAAATCAACATCTTTTATTTTATAGCATTTTATTTTACCTGTATTGAGATAATCAATAGCTGAAATGTACGATATAAAGGATACTCCAAGACCTAATCTAACCATTTCTTTAATAGCCTCATTTGATTCTACGTGAGCTAGTACATTTAATTTATTTACTGGAAAGTTGTTTTTGCTAAGTGTGTTTAATATTAAGTTTCTTGTACCCGACCCTTCCTTTCTCATAATAAAATTTAGATAAGCCAATTCTCCTATATCGATGTAATTATTTTTATTATCAATTTTAAAATCTGAAGGGGTGATAAGAACAAGTTCATCGTCTAATAAGTCTAGGTACTCTATTTGAGGATTATTGATTTTAGAACCAACTAATCCAAAGCTTATTCGTTCATTTAAAATTTCTGATATAGCATATTGAGAATCATAATGGCTTATGGAAAATTTTACATCTGGATAACTCATAGAAAAACTCTTCATAAAATCAGGCAGAATATAAGTTTCAGGTATAGAACTACATGCTATATCTATAACACCTTCTATTTTTCCTGAATATTCTTTTATATCATAAATTGCACGTTTACAGTTATTCAATATATATATAGCATGTTTATAAAGAATTTCACCAGATTTTGTGAGTGTAATAACTTTGTTGCTTCTATTTATAAGTACAGTTTCTAACTCTCTTTCTAAATTCTGTATGTGTGCACTTACAGTAGGTTGAGTTAAAAAAAGTTCTCTTGCAGCTTTTGAAAAACTTTGATGTTTTGCAACAGCAACAAATACTTCAAGTTGTTTAAAATCCATTATTTAATCCTCCTTAAATTATCTAAAACTATTATAACATATTTGATAAATTAATAGTCAAAGGTGATTTTTAAAATAGAAAACCCTTAAATATTTATGGAGTTTTTGATTGTTTAGGAATAATTTGGTATAATGTTATAAGGATATTTGCAATAAAAATATCGTAAATTGAATTTTCAAAATTCAACTTTAAAATATGTTTTATTACAGAAAAATTACAAATAGCTTCTTAATCTTATTAAATTCAAATAAATATTATATAATTATTTTATAATATAATAAATATAATTATTGAAAAGATGGATAATCATACATTGAGAGATAGATAAATACTATAAAATTTAAGAAAGGAGGATTGATTTATGAAGTTAAAAAGGTCATTAGTTTGTATAACTATTTTAGGTATTATACTTGTTGGATGTCATAAAGAAACTACGAAAGATAAAAATCAAGTAGCAAGTAAAGCAACACAGCAAAAAACTATGACAAAAGTTCAAAATGATGTTAATGAAATTATGAATAAAGATTATAAGTATATTATAAAAAATATGGGTATACCTTATAATACATTTTATTATATAAAACCTAAAGTTTTAAAAGAATCAGATACAATGCAAGATATAAATACATCAAGTTATATGACATTAGTTTATCCAAAGTATACTGGAAATAATGAACTAGATGGAAGTGCTTTATATGTTGATATTAATGAAAATAAAGTTGTCAATGTTGAAACTAATTCTTTCTCATCGCAGAATTTGATAGCCATTGATACTGCATCTAGTATTATGATTGAAAAAAATGACCATGAAAAATCGGCTGTATCACTAGAAAAATTTAGACACATTGACCTGGGAGAGTACGTTGGAGTTGAAGAGTCCAGAATAAATGAAATCGTAGGAGATGCGAATTATGATTTGACAGCATATAATCATGAAGGTAGTAAAGTAGTTAAGAGCTATAGATTAAAAGAAGATAATAAAATATTAAAAAAAGAAATACTTACAATAGCTATTGTAGATAGTAAAATAAAATCTATAAAAACTATTGAAAGTGATAAAATTGTAAAAATAATAAAAGGAGCTTTATTAGAATAATGAATTCTAGAGCATGCAAGGCTGTTTCAAGATAGAAGTAAATTTCTATCTTGAAACAGTTTTTTTATTAGATTCAAAAAATTTATTTTATTGTAATTAGCAATAATTTTATAATGTTTATTAAATTTGAACTGCACTTATAGGTAACAATTAGTTATAATTAAAGATAAGATAAAATTATTTTCAACTTTTATATCTATAACAGATTACTTTAAAATGTCTTAAATAAAAAATATATTGGGGAGTATTTAAAATGATAGAATTAGTAGATGCCATAAAAATTATTGAAAAAAATGTTTTACCAATAAATAGGGTCAAGAGAGTAAATCTCATAGATGCAGTAAATAAAGTAGTTGCAGAAGATATATATTCAGTAATTGATAGCCCTCCATTTGATAGGTCACCATATGATGGTTATGCATATAATGCAAATTCTGAAAATAGAAATTTAAAGGTTATAGGGACTTTGTATGCAGGAGAAGTGTTTGATAGTATATTAAATAAAAATGAAGCAGTGAAGATAATGACTGGTGGAAAAATACCAAAGGGTGCAAACTGTGTAATAAAAAAAGAAGATGTAACGGTTATAGGTGATATGATAACTTTAAATGTAAAATTAAAGGAATATGATAATTACATATTTAAGGGTGAGGATATAAAAAAGGGTCAATTGATTATTAATAAAAATCAGAATATAGGATATGATGGTATTGGGGTATTAGCAAGTCTTGGAATAACCAAAGTAACTGTTTATGATGATTTAAAAGTTGGAATTTTGAATACAGGTACGGAACTACAAGATATAAATGAGATTTTAGAGAATGGTAAGATATATGATAGTAATAGATATACCTTATATTCAAGATTATTAAAACTTGGAATACAAGCAGATACAATATGCAATTGTTCTGATGATATATTCGAGCTAGAAAAAAAGGTAAGGGATATGTTACAGAATGTAGATTTTTTAATTACTACAGGTGGCGTGTCTGTTGGAGATAAAGATTTAATTCCAGATGTATTTAGAAAAATAGGGGCAACAGAATTGTTTTGGAAAATAAATATCAAACCAGGAGGTTCTTGTTATGTAGCTACATTGGGAGAAAAACTATTGTTTGGTCTTTCTGGTAATCCACATGCAGCAATCGTGGTATTTGATAATGTGGTAGTTCCTGTGATTGAGTATTTGACATATAAGAAAAGGAATCATTATATAAAAGCCTTATTTAGAGGAGAATTTAATAAAATTTCAAATAAAGATAGGTTTGTAAGTGGAAAACTATATACAAGTGAAGGTAAACTATATGTAGAGTTAAATGATAAGAAAGATGCCAAAGCTAGGTTATCTGCAACACTAAGAAGTAATTGTATGATTAAGATTAAAAAGAATGAAACAATAAAAGAAAATCAATTGGTCGATGTTGTTACTAGATAGTTTTATGAAAGGACGCAATTTTATGTATAATATATTGTCAATTGTCTCCTATTCAGGAGTAGGTAAAACTACATTAATTGAAGGCATAATAAAAGAACTAAATAAAAAAGGGTATCGTGTTGGAGTTATTAAACATACATGTCATGATTTTGATATGGATGAGGAAGGAAAAGATACTTACAAACATAGAAAATCTGGTGCAAGAAAAGTCTGTATAATATCAGATAAACGAGTAGCATATATTGAAGAACTAAAAGATAAGAATCCATTATATAAAATGATTCAATTATATGAAGATATGGACTTAATTATTATAGAAGGATATAAAAACTATAGGTTTAAAAGATTGGAAGTAACTAGAAAAGATAAATATGAGGATATTTTATCTAATAAGTCTGATTTGATAGGTATTGTTAGTGATATAGAATATAACTTGAATATTGAACAGTTTGATTTAAATGACTATGAAAATATATCAAAGTACATAGAGTTTTGTATAAAAAATGATATTTTAAGTATAAGCAATGTTGAAATAAAAAACATACTAAAAGAATAATTTTAAGATGTTCTTTTGATATAAAATGATATAATTATTTACATAAATAAGGATATAAGAAATTTATCAATTTTATTTTGAATTATAAAATATTAAAGAAATTGTAGGAGGACAAGAGATGAAAAAAATATTAGTAGCATGTGGAGCAGGAATAGCAACATCAACAATAGTTTATGATAGAGTAGAAAAATTGGTTAAAGAAAATAATATAAAAGCAGAAATTATACAATGTAAAATTGCCGAATGTTCAACAAAACAAGAAGGTGCTGATTTAATCGTATCTACTACTATACTACCAACAACTTATGATATACCTACAATAAAGGCAACAGGATATATAACAGGTATAAATACAACAGCATTAGATAAAAAGATATTGAATGCATTGAAGTAGTTTTGCATTTATAAAAAAATTTAGTATTAAATATAGAGTTATATCTTTATAAAATTTTAAATATAGAGATATAGCTCTTTTTATGTTGTTTCAAGTATACAACTATATGATATAAATCTTCAATTTTATGAAAAAGATTGTTATTACTTTGTAAGTTTATAAAAGATTTAAAGTTATTGTTATGTTATACTAATTTAGGGGTATTTTTTAGAAGTACCAATGAAGGAGGGATTTAATACTTATGATAAAACAATTTGTCAAATATTATAAGCCATATAAGAAAATTTTTACCTTAGATCTTATAGCAGCTTTTTTATTTTCCTTATGTGATTTAGTTTATCCTATGATAACTAGAAATATAATGGATGACGTTGTTCCAAATAAAAACTTAAGAATGTTAGTAGTTTTTGCAGTAGTACTTATACTTATATTTATAGCAAAAGCAGGGCTTAACTATTTTATGCAGTATTGGGGACATGTTATTGGTGTAGATATGCAAGCTGATATGAGAAATGAAGTATTTACACACTTACAAAGACTTCCAAATACGTATTTTGATAATAACAAATCTGGAGTAACTATGTCTAGAATAGTAAATGACTTGATGGATATAACAGAACTTGCACATCATGGACCTGAAGATTTATTCATTTCTATAGTAATGTTGGTTGGTTCATTCTTTATACTTATAGATATAAATATTCCTCTTACTCTTATAATATTTGCTATATTACCATTTATAATTTGGTTTGTAATAACTAAAAAAGATAAGATGAATACTGCTTTTATGAAGAGTAGAGTTACTATAGGTGATGTAAATGCTACTTTAGAAAATAGTATAGCAGGTATGAAGGTAACTAAGTCTTTTTGTACTGAGAAAGAAGAATTAAATAAGTTTGTAAGAAGCAATAAATTATTTAGAAAAGCAAGACAAGATTCTTATAAAGTAATGGCAGAATACTATTCGGGTATGAATTTATATATGGACATCTTAGAGTGGGTAGTTGTCATAGCTGGTGGTTACTTTACTTATATTGGAAAAATTACTTTGGGTGATTTTGCTGCTTATATACTATATGTAAAAATGTTTATAAACCCTATGAAAAAATTAATAAACTTTACAGAGCAATATCAAAATGGTATGACAGGTTTTAAAAGATTTATAGAAATAATGGAGCAAGACCATCAAAAAGAAGCTAAAAATCCTATTGAACTTGAAAATGTAAAAGGTGATATTGAGATAGAAAATATATCTTTCACATATGAAGATAAGACTCAAGTGTTAGATAATTTGAGCTTATCTATAAAAGCTGGTAAGACTATAGCATTAGTTGGACCTTCTGGAGGAGGAAAGACTACATTATGTAATTTATTGCCAAGATTTTATGAATTTGATAAGGGTGATATAAAAATTGATGGAAAGAGTATAAGAGATGTCAGTTTAAAATCATTGAGAAGAAATATAGGTATAGTTCAACAAGATGTATTTTTATTTACAGGAACTATAAGAGATAATATTCTTTGTGGAAATCCTAATGCTACAGATGAAGAAATGATAGCTGCTGCCAAAAAAGCTAGAATACATGATTTTGTAGAGACTTTACCAGATGGATATGATACTTATATAGGAGAAAGAGGAGTAAAATTATCGGGTGGACAAAAACAAAGAATTTCAATTTCAAGAATCTTTTTAAAGAATCCTCCAATAATAATATTGGATGAGGCTACATCTGCTTTAGACAATGTAACAGAAAGAGAAATTCAAGAGTCTTTAGAAGAATTAAGTAAAGATAGAACAAATTTAGTTGTTGCACATAGATTGACTACTATAAAAAATGCTGACGAAATTATAGTATTGACGGATAAAGGAATTGAAGAAAGAGGTACTCATGAAGAATTAGTAAATAAAAATGGAGTATATAGTAGATTACACAATAACTAGTATATAAATTTTACACTATAGCTAACATACCTGTTAAATTTATAAACATAGAATATATTAAGATTCATAAAGCAAATTCATTTTATATTAATGAGATGTTTTATGAATAAAATGTATTCTATGTTTTATTTTTTGCAAATTACATTTAATTCTCTTTATAAGAATAGAGCTAAATAGCCAATAATTAGGATAGCGTTTTTATAAAAAGAATAATTTAGAAAACTAAATTTAATTTATCGAATTTTATGAAAAAAATCGAATTTTGACTTGAAATGTTTTTCAAAAGTAGTAAAATAATGGATAACTATACATACATTTTATAAAAATATATTTATTATGAGGGGGGATTTTGTATGGAGGCAATAACAGCTTTTTGTCTAGTTTTAGTGTCACTGACGATAGGAGATGTGGTTTCAGCAAAAACTAAAGCTTTTGTTCCGTCAGTTTTTGTATCAGCAATTATATTTATAGTAGGATTTTGGACTTTTTTCCCAGAAAATATTGTGGACTTAGCTGCTTTAGGAACACCATTAGCTCAATTGGGAATGCTTTTATTAATAACTCATATGGGAACTATGATGAGTATTAAAGAATTAGCAGGTCAATGGAAAACAATCGTAATAGCTCTGGCAGGAATAGTAGGAATATGTGTAGGAGCTTTAGCATTAGGGACAGTAGTATTTGGATGGGATACAGCAGTAATAGCTACACCTCCTCTTACTGGAGGACTAGTTGCATCTATAATGATGGCAGATGCTGCTACAGCAAAAGGTCTTGCAAGCTTGGCAGTACTTGCAATTTTAATGTACGTTGCACAAGGTTTTGCAGGTTACCCTATTACAGCTCTAATGCTTAAAAAAGAAGGGAAAAGACTTTTATCAGATTTTAGAAGTGGAAAAGTAACTGTAAATAAAGCTGAAGAAAAAGTTGAGGATTTACCTGAACAAAAAAGTAGATTTAAGATAATTCCAGATTTACCTGAAAAATATGATACAACATACATGATAATACTTAGATTAGGACTTGTAGCATGGTTAGCAGTACAATTTACAAATCTTACAAATGAAGTTGTATCAAGATATGTTATATGTTTAATATTTGGTGTAATAGCATCAGAACTTGGAATAGTTGATAGAAAACCACTTAATAAATCTGGTTCATTTGGATGGTTAATGACATCATTGATGGCTTTTATATTTGCAGGGTTAGCAAAAGCTACACCAGCAATGCTTGTTGAAATGGCAGTTCCTCTTGTAGGAATCATAATATTTGGTGTAATAGGTATGGGAATTTTCTCTATTATAGCAGGAAAGCTTTTAGGTGAAAGTAAAGAAATGGCTTTTTCAGTTTCGCTTACATCACTTTACGGTTTCCCACCAAACTATATATTAACTGAAGAGGCAGTAAAGGCTCTGGCTGAAACACCAGAAGAAAAAGAATTTTTAATGGATAAAATGCTTCCAAAGATGCTTGTTGGAGGATTTACTACAGTTACAATAGCTTCTGTAGTAATAGCAGGTATATTTGTAAATCTAATATAGTATTTAACTGATAAAAAGTATTTTAAATAAGAAGAATATGTACTACTTGGAGGTCTGGAATGGATATTAAAGAAATAACAAAGAGTTATAAAGATTATGTAATTAGGCTTAGAAGGGAATTTCATGAAAATCCTGAAAAAAGCATGGAAGAAGTTAGAACATCAAAGAGAGTTAAAGAAGAACTTGATAAAATAGGAGTACCATATGTATCAGCTGGAGGAACAGGTGTAATTGCAACTATAAAAGGAGCTAATCCAGGAAAAACTGTAGCACTTAGAGGAGATATGGATGCACTACAGGTTGTTGAATGTACTGATGTAGAATACAAATCGAAAAATGAAGGGCTTATGCATGCTTGTGGTCATGATGGTCACACATCAATGCTTCTAGGAGCAGCCAAAGTGCTAAATGACATTAAAGATAGTATTAATGGAACAGTAAAATTATTTTTTCAACCAGGAGAAGAGGTTGGTAAAGGTGCAAGAGCTATGATTCAAGATGGGGCTATGGAAGGTGTAGATAGTGTATTTGGAATACACCTTTGGACTGATGTAGAGTCTGGGACTATATCAGTAGAAGAAGGACCAAGAATGGCTTCTGCAGATTTCTTTAAAATTACTGTAAAAGGTAAAGGTGGTCATGGTTCGCTTCCTCATCAAGGTGTTGATGTAGTACTTGCAAGTTCAGCAATAGTTATGAACCTACAATCTATGGTTAGTAGAGAAGTAAGTCCTCTGGAACCATTAGTTGTGAGTGTTGGAGTTTTAAATTCTGGAACTAGATTTAATGTAATAGCGAGTGAAGCTGTTTTAGAAGGTACAATAAGACTATTTAATCCAGAGCTTAGAAAGCAAATTCCTGGAATTTTAGAACGTATAGCAAAATCTACAGCAGGAGCATATAGAGCAGAAGCAGAATTAGAGTATGGGTATTTGACACCAGCAGTTATAAATGACAAGGAATGTTCAAAGATAGCCACAGATGCAGCAATTAAATTATTTGGAGAAGAATGTATAACACTATTTGAAAAAGTAACAGGAGCAGAAGATTTGGCTGAGTTTATGAACATAGCACCTGGTGCACTAGCATTTGTAGGAGCTAGAAATGAGTCAAAAGGCGCTTGTTATCCTCATCATCATGGATGTTTTAATATAGATGAAGATGCCTTAGAGATTGGAACTGCATTATACGTTCAATATGCGGTGGATTTCTTGAATAAATAATTTTAATATACTATTAATAAAAAGCAGAGACTAAGTTTATATCTCTGCTTTTTTATTGTGTATATTTTTTATAAATATTGACTATATAAAATATATATGATAATATAAAAGAAAATGATAATCAATATCAATTAAAAAAGAAGGTGATTCATTTGAATAATGTAGTATTTGCATTTTTGATAACATTATTGGCAGGTTTATCTACTGGTATAGGAAGCTGTATAGCGTTTTTTGCTAAAAAAACAAATACTAAGTTTCTTTCTATAAGTTTAGGGTTTTCTGCTGGTGTTATGATTTATGTGTCTATGATAGAAATTTTTCCTAAAGCACAAGATGTTTTGACAAAATCTATGGGAGAGAAGTTGGGAAGCTGGTCAACTGCAATAGCTTTTTTTATAGGTATGGCTATTATTGCGATTATTGATAAGTTAATTCCACAAGAAGAAAATCCACATGAGATAAAGAAAATGGAAAATATAGAAGAAAAAAATATCAAAAAGAATAAATCTCTTTTGAGAACAGGCATCTTTACAGCAATGGCTATAGCAATTCATAATTTTCCTGAAGGATTAGCTACATTTATATCAGCTCTTGATGATGTTACAATAGCTATACCGATAGCTATAGCTATTGCTATACACAATATACCAGAAGGTATATCTGTATCTGTACCAGTTTATTACGCTACAGGGGATAAGAAGAAGGCTTTTTACTATTCTTTTTTATCTGGTATGTCTGAGCCTTTAGGAGCAATTATTGGATATGCACTTCTCAGAAATTTTTTAAATGATATAACACTTGGAATTGTATTTGCAATTGTAGGAGGAATTATGGTATTTATATCACTAGATGAATTATTACCATCAGCTAGAGAATATGGTGAACATCATTTATCAATTTATGGATTGATTGCAGGAATGGGCGTTATGGCTATTAGTTTACTACTATTTAAATAGCTTTTTAGATATCTGATTGTAACCTAAAGTTAGTATCAAAATGATATTTTTAAATAGATTTTTAAGCTATTTAAAAATATCATTTTGGAGAGTGAGTATTATGGAAAAGAAAATAAAGTTCAAATTTGACTGGTATATCTCACCTGATAAGATAGAGAAATGGCTAGAAGATATGGAAACTAAGGGATATAATTTATATAGGATAAATAAATTTGGAGGAATATTTTATTTTCATAAATGAAGTCATTTTTTGTACTTAAATGTGAAAATAGTAAAGTAAATCATATTACTTCCAATAAAAATATTTTGTTGACAGATAAAGTGGATAAATTTATGCATGGAATAGGAATTCAGAGTATTAAATCCTCTTTACAAAAATATAATGGAGAATTATTATTTGAAAATAATAAGGATAAATTTATACTAAATATATATATACCCTTAAATCAAGATACTGACAGTTGAATAGATATATGGGAACTCAAGGAACATCAAAAAATATAAATTATTTTTGCTTCCATTTTATGCTAAAGGACAGTATAATATAATTAAAGTATGTTATAACATACAAAAATATAGTATATATTTATCCAAAGGGGGATTTTAAATGAGTCAAACTAATAGAATAGAAGCATTTAGACAAGAATATATTAATTCTAAACCTATGATATGTTGTGAAAGGGCTAGAATTTTTACAGAATCACATAAAAAAACTGAAGGAGAAGCTATATGTATAAGAAGAGCTAAAGCTTTTTTGGAAACATGTAAAGAACTTCCTATAAAAGTTTTTGAAAATGAATTAATTGTGGGTACAGCAGGAAAATTTAGAAGAACAGGGATATTGACACCAGAATTTTCTTGGCAATGGGTAGACAAAGAAATGGATACTTTTGATAAAAGAACTCAAGACCCATATGTAATATCAAAAGAACAAATAGAATTTATAAGAAAAGAAATATTTCCATATTGGAAGGGAAAATCTTTGGAAGAAGTTTTTTTAGCAAGAATTCCAGAAGACACAGCTAAGATATTAGTAGATACAGGTATAATAGATAATGATTCTAAGTGGAGACAGGCAGTAGGTGAAGTAACACCAGATTATCAAGATATACTGTTTGTGAAAGGATATAAAGGGATTAAAGAAGATGCAGATAAAAAAATAGAAGAGTTAGATATATCAATTTCAGAAAATATTGAAAAAATAGACTTTTACAAATCTGTTTCTATAGTTGCAGAGGGGATTATGACATTGGCAAAAAGATATTCAAATCTTGCAAAAGAGATGAGTGAACAAGAGACAGATGAAAAGAGAAAGTTAGAACTTATAAAAATTTCAGAGATATGTATGAATGTACCAGCAAATCCACCAACTAATTTTTATGAAGCAATACAATTTGTATGGTTTGTTCAACTAGGTGGTATTCTATCAGAAAATCCATTAGCATTAAATTTAGGTAGATTTGACCAATATATGTATCCATATTATGAAAATGATGCTAAAGAAGGTAAAATAACTGAATCAGAAGCTCAGGAATTGATAGAAGCCCTTTGGATTAAGTTATCAGAATGGGTATGGACTATATCAGCAAATACAGCAAATTATTTTGCAGGATATAATCAATTCCAAAATCTTACTGTTGGTGGTAAAAAGAGAAATGGTACTGATGGGACGAATGATATCTCATATATGTGTTTAAAAGCTACAGAAAGTGTAAAAACTCATCAGCCAGGGTTAAGTGTTAGAGTAAGTCAAGGAGCACCAGATAATTTCGTTATGGCAGTTGCTAAATTAGTAAAACAAGGTACTGGTTTTCCTGCTATACACAGTGATAGTGCAGGTGCACAAATGTTACTGCAAGATGGATATGATGCAGAAGATGCTAGAGATTGGAGTAACTGTGGTTGTGTAGTACCTCATTTTAGAAAAACAGGACAGTGGACTTCAGCTGTAAACATCAATTTTGCAGTAGCTTTAGAATATGCTATGAATGAAGGTAAGAGTAGATTAACTGGAGAAAAAATGGGGCTAGATACAAAAAGTATCACAGAATTTACTTCTTTTGAAGAAGTTAAGGGTGAGTTTTTAAAGCAATTAGCATATCTTATCAAGAATTCTGTTATAGGAACTACTGTTGCTCAACAAATTCATAAAGAAATGGTACCAAGACCGTTTTTATCTACTTGTGTAGATGGATGTCTGGATAAGGGGACTGACTTAAGTAAAGGGGGAGCAAAATATAATATAGGACCTGTATTAACTGGTATAGGGTTAGGTGTGGTTTCAAATTCATTAGCAGCTATAAAGAAACTAGTATTTGAAGATAAGGTTACTACACTGGAAGAGTTAACAAAAGCACTAAATAATGATTGGGAAGGTTATGAAGAGTTAAGAAAACTAGCATTAGATGTTCCTAAGTATGGAAATGATAATGATTATGTAGACTCATTAGCAATTGAAGTTTCTGATTTTTATTATACTGAAACTAGAAAATACAAGGATATATTTGGTTCTAAATTTAATAGTGCATTTATGGGAATATCAAACTATGTACCAACTGGAAAAATTGTAGGTGCAACTCCATGTGGAAGAAAAGCAACAAAACCTTTGACAGAGGGAGTTTCTCCATTTGTTGGTACTGATACAACAAGCCCACTAGCAGCTATGAAATCTGCATCAAAAATAAATCATGATGTTCATACTGGTGGAACACTTTTAAATTTAAGACTTAATCAAGATTTAATAGAAACAGAAAGAGGGCTTAGAAATCTAACGTCTATGGTTAAATCATACTTTGCTTTAGGAGGATTCCATGTACAATTTAATACAATAGCAAATGATATTCTATTAAAGGCTCAAGAAAATCCAGAGGAATATAAAGATTTATTAGTGAGAGTTGCTGGATATAGTACTCAATTTGTTAATTTATCAAGAGAAATGCAAGATGCTATAATAGCTAGAAATTCACATAGTAATTTTTAATTATGAGGTAGATTATGAGTAGAAAAGGTAGAGTTGTAAAAGTACAACATTTTTCAGTAAATGATGGAGATGGAATAAGGGCTACTATATTTTTAGAAGGATGTAAATTAAAATGTAAGTGGTGCTCTAATCCAGATTCATGGAGCAATATAGTAAAGCTAGGTGTTATGAAGGATAAATGTGTATCTTGCAATAGGTGTATAGATGTTTGTCACCAAAATATAAGTTCACTATTTGATAGAACGCAAATAAACAATAAATGTGATTTATGTGGAGAATGTGTTAAAGCATGCCTTAAAGATGCTATATGTATAATGACCGAAGAAATGAGTGTTGAAGAAATAGTAAAGGAAGTTGAAAAAGATTTTATATTTTTCTTTGAATCTAATGGAGGGGTAACTTTTTCTGGAGGAGAACCCACACTTCAGATTGATTTTTTAAGAGAATTAGTTGATGTTTTTTATGATAAAGGTATAAATATAGCAATTGAAACTTGTGGATATTTTGATTGGAATAAAGTAAATGATGTATTTGAGAAAATAGACCATATATTTGTAGATATAAAATCTATGGATGATAATATTCATAAAGAATATACAGGAGTAAGCAATAAAATTATATTAGATAATATATGTAGGATTTCAAATCTGAATAAATCTATGGTTATAAGAGTACCAATTATCTATGGAGTAAATGATAGTGAAGAAAACATAAGAAATACTGCATTATTTGTAAAACAGAATGTTCCAGGAGGAAAGATGGAATTACTCCCATATCATAAGTTTGGAATTGATAAATATAAGGCATTAGGACTTGAAGATTATATATATGAATTTGATGAAATTTGTAACAATCATATGTTAAAATTAAAAGAGATAATAGAACTTACAGGAGTAAAAATCATAGAATACAAATAGCTATCAGGAGGATTTTAACATGGAAAATAAATTTCCTAATGTAGGAGAAAATTTAAGGTTATTGAGACAAGAAATGGGCCTAAGTTTAGATAAAGCCTCGAAGATGACAGGAGTTAGTAAAGCAATGCTTGGCCAGATTGAGAGAGGTGAATCGAGTCCAACAGTATCTACCTTATGGAAAATTTCATCTGGATTTAAAATAAATTTTACTACACTATTAAATGAAAATACAAATACTTATGAAGTTATAAAAAAAGAAGAAGTAGAGCCTATTATTGAACAAAAAGGGAATATGAAGTTATATCCAATATTTCCTTTCAGTCCTCAGAGAAGGTTTGAACTTTTTATAATTGAGCTTGAAGAAAATTGCACTCATGTTTCATCTACACATAGTCATGTTTTAGAAGAGTATGTACTTGTGATAGAAGGGAAGCTTGACCTTAATGTAAATGGGAAAACTTATATTTTAGAGTCTGGACATTCTATTAGGTTTGATGGAACGTTAGAACATGTATATAAAAATTTAAATAAAGGGAAAACTATATTTCATAATATAGAAGTTTATAGATAATTTTATGGTTATCCTTTTCTAAAATAAATGACAATTTTAGAAAAGGATAACTTATTTTTATAATGTCGAAAAGATTTATATATATGTGCTGATGTTATTGTTTTAAAAAAACATAAAAGCATTATAATAATATTAATAAAATAGAATAAAGAGGAAGATAATATGATTATAAAGATTTTATTGACAGTATTAGTATTAGCATTATTGTATATTCTGTATAAGTATGAAACTAAAAATATAGAAACGACAGAATATACTATTTTCAACAAGAAGATTCCAAAAGAATTTGATGACTTTAAAATAGTTCAAGTGAGTGATTTACATAATAAGATGTTTGATAAAAATAATAATAAGATATTGATAGATAAAATTGAGTCATTAAATCCAGATGTTATATTTATAACAGGAGATTTAGTTGATGGAGAAAATAAAAATTTTCAAGTTGCATTAGATTTAATAGATAATTTGGTAGAAAAATATGAAGTATACCATATAATTGGAAATCATGAACAAAAATCTTTGATAAAAAAGTACAAGCATCTATATAAAGGTTATTTTAAGGAGTTATATTCAAAGAAAATAATAAATATGGAAAATGAATCTGTAAGAATATATAGAGGAGATAGTTATCTTAATTTATATGGTTTAATTATACCGTTAGAATGCTATCCATATTTTTTTGCTAATAATAAAAAGTTAGAATTAAGTGACAATTTTATAGAAGATAATCTGGGTAAAGTAAATGAAAATGAATATAATATACTTTTATCTCATACACCATTTTTCTTTGAAAAATATGCAAAATGGGGAGCAGATTTAGTTTTAGCTGGACATGTTCATGGTGGCATAATAAGAATACCTTTTATTGGAGGTGTATTATCTCCAAATAGAGAATTCTTTCCTAAATATGATTGGGGAAAATATGAAAAAGATAATAGCACTATGATTTTAAATAAGGGCTTAGGAGGTTCAAAAGTTCTAATTAGACTTAATTGTAAACCAGAAATAGTTAAGATTATATTGAAGTCTAATTAGTAAGACTTTGCATATAAACATCAATAACATATAAATAAAGTTGATGTGAAATCCAGTTAAACATGTATAATGACCAATTTTGAATAATTGTTGAATTAATAAAAATAAAGTGCTATTTTTAGCATAGAATGTTTAAAATATGGGGGGTAGTAAAAAATCATGGGTGATACAAGTAGATTTTATGAGTCTGTAAGAAATAAATATCCAAAATTAAAAGATGGAACGAGGGTTCATATGTGGCCAAAAGAAAACATCATAATTGGTCCTATTTATGATGATGCAAATGGATATAAAAAAAGTATAGGAAATGTGGATAGCTTAAGTTGGAAGCAAATTGTTGTACTGGTAGAATGTGATGGGAAAAATACTACTGAAGATATAATAAATATATTATTCAACAGATATAGAAATATCCCTGATGTGAGAGAAAAAGTGATGGAATTTTTTATGTTTTATGAGAATGTGTATTTAACTTTTGAAGATGAGATACAGACATTATCAAGTGTATTTGAGATAACAGGAAATAAAACATATCTAACTCCTTTGTATTTTACTATAGAAATAGACGGAAATAATAATACAAATAAGTATTTCTCTGAAATCACAAGTCTATTAAAGTGTATGTATGAGAAAGGCTGTAGATTTATAGAGGTTATTGGTGAGGACATTTTAAAAAATAAAAATATGAGAGAAGTATTTCAATATATGCTAGACCATTTTGATTTAGTTGTAGTAACTAAGGATAGTTTTACTATTGATAGGAGCTTAATAAAAGAATTAGATAATTATCGCCATAAAGTGATATGGAAAGTATATTCAAAAAATGATGATACACATGTTAAATTAAAAGAAGATATAAAAATAACTAGTTTAATAAAAAGAGGACATACGGTAGTAAGAGGAGACAGGGAAAAAGCAATAAAAATAGAGGATATGAGATTTAAAGATACAAAGGAGAGGTTTTCAAAATATGGTGCAGAATGGAGTCATTTACACATTTCTTCTGATGGTAGCGTAAAATCTTATTCACTTCAAAAAGATAAAAGAATTTATTTAGGCAATATATTTGACAATTCCGTTGAAGAAATTTTCTTAGAGATGCAAAATAGGATTGATAAACTAGAGATTATGTATCAATAAGTATTAAAATTAAGTTTTATAGGGGATTTGTAGATTGTCTATTTAAGTTTGTGTCAATAATTATAATGAGGTGATATAACTTGTTAAAATTATTGAACAAATTTTTTTATGATGTTTTACTTAAATGTTGGTTTTTTATGATGTTATGGATTTTCAGAGAACTTTTTACAAATTTCAAAATAACTAAAAAATTTAAATTTCATAAAATATTTATGTAAAAATCATATAAAATTCATATAGTTAATGTATTATATAAAGTATAGAAAGACTAGCTTAAAAACCATAATATAATACCCTATTGTAATGATAACCCTCCCTCACATCCTCAAATAGAGTTATCATTACAAGAATTAATCCATAAATTTAAAATTTATGGTTTTTTTTTATTTAATTTGTTTTATTATATTAGAATATGATTTATTATAGAATATATAATAAGTAATATAGAATACATTAATTAAGTTTTTGACATGTAACTATACTAATAAGGAGGAGTATTTATGAATGTAAATAATCACAAGTGCCCAGAGTGTGGTGAACATAGTAAAAAGTTTGAAATAGTAGAGGAAAATGAGGATTGTGTAACATTTGAATGTTACACTTGTGGAACTATATCTATATTAAAGTATTGTGAGAACTGTAAAGAATTTGTATTTGTAAATATTCCAAATAATGTGGAGACATATGAATATTGTTGTGGAAAATGTAATAATAAGATTTAATATAATAAATATATGCAATTTCATGTACCATTTATACCAATCTCATATAAAATTCATATATAAAATGTATTATATAAATATAGAAAGAACTAGCTTAAAACATAATATAATTACCCTAAAATTATAATGACAACTATCCCTCACATCCTCAAATTATAGTTGTCATTATAAAATAACTTGGCTGTTTCAAAAATGTGAAATCATTTTAGGAACAGCTTATTTTTTATAAAAATAAAGAAGGCAACGGGAAGCCTTCTTTCGTGTAAAAAAAGTTTAATTTTTTGTTAAGATTTGTTTGTTATTTTATATTACCTTTATAATATGTTTTTATTTGAAGGTTGGCAATGGATTTTGCATAACTGGTCATTATTAATGTAAAAGTGGAATACTATTAATAAATAATTATTACAAAATTGTAATTATTATTTATTAAGTAAATGAGTAAAATAGTATATTAATGGGTATATAATTAAGACAATACTAGTTTGGGGAGGATAAAACTTATGAATTATAAAACAATCATATTAAATAGAAAGTCTGTTAGAGAATATAAAAACACAGATATTGAAGAGGAATATCTTAGTGAAATTAAGAAATACTCAGAATCTTGCAAGAAACTAGTTCCAGAAATAGATGTTGATATAAGAGTTATGAATAGAAGTGATGTTTTTGACAATTTAGATAAAGTGGCAGGATATAAAGGGAATATGATAGATTCTCCAAGTTATATTATAATATTATCTGATGTAAAAGATAATTACATTGAAAATTCAGGGTACATAGGAGAAAATATAATCTTCAAAGTAACAGAACTTGGAATAGGTTCTTGTTGGGTTACTTTTGAAGATAGCAAAAAGGTAAGAGAAAAACTTGGAATTAATTCAGATAAAGAGGTAACAGGAATTATAGCTATTGGATATGGAGAAAATGTAAGTAGCACTAAAGTATTAAATGCTACAAAGACTGGGGGAAATTATTCAAAATCTGATATGCAAGTTGTAACAGATAATGGTTCTTCTAGACTAGGGGTAGAAGATGTTGTTTATATGAATGAATGGGGAAATAATGCAAATATAGAAATATTAGAAGAAAGAGCACTTCTTGATGCATTTCACTATGCAAGATTAGCTCCATCTACATTAAACAGACAACCATGGAGATTTATAGTTGATGGAGGTACTGTAGTTTTAGCAGTTCGAAAAGATGGTCATACTAATTTATATGAAGAAAAAATAGATGTAGGTATAGTTATGCTTTATTTTGCAACAATAATAAGTGCAACTATGTTTGAGTTAAAATGGAATTTAGGTACTCCAGATAAAGATTATAAAGTACCAGAAGACTATAAGATAGTTGGATATTGTAATATATAAGGTAATTTAATAATTAATTTAACTACACTTAAATTAATTTTTATAAAGAGTTCAATAGCATTCTATAATATAATGTTATTGAACTTTTTTATTTATTACATCTATGAATAAAAAAATACCTGTGAATTTAAATGCTTACAATTTTGTGCATGAATAGAGAGGTATATTATTTTATTAGACTGTATACTTTGCTTGGAGGTAATATCAAATGGAATGGATAAATAAATTAAATCAAGCTATTACTTATATTGAAGATAATCTTGAAAGTGGAGTAGATTATGCAGAAGCAGCAAAAATCGCATGTTGTTCAACCTTTCATTTTCAACGAATGTTTTCATATATTGCAGATGTGCCATTGTCTGAATATATTAGACGAAGACGTATGACTAAAGCGGCATTTGAACTACAGAATAGTAACATTAAAATTTTAGAACTATCCGAGAAATATGGTTATGATTCACCAACATCTTTTAATAGAGCTTTTCAAAATATACATAATATTTCCCCATCTGCAGCTAGGGCAAAGGGAGTTGTTTTAAAAGCATATCCTAAGATGACATTGAGTATTTATGTAAAAGGGAATGTAGAAATGCAATATCGTATTGTAGAAAAGAAAGGATTCCGTATTGTTGGTATAAAAGAAAGTATGAATATGATTGTAGAAGAGTGTTTTGATAAAGTTCCTAAGCTATGGGCTAAATCCATAAAAAATGGAACAATTGATAAACTTTCAGAGTTAATAAATAACGAACCTCATGGATTGCTTGGAGTTAGTGTATGCACAAATAGTAAAGGGTTAGATTATTATATTGCTGCTCCAACAGATAAGCCTGTATTAGAAAATACTCATGAATACTTAATACCATCAGGTACATGGGCAGTATTTGAATGTGTTTCTCCAATGCCAAATGCTTTGGCAATACAGGAATTGCAAAAAAGAATTATTACTGAGTGGTTACCAAGTTCTGGATATGTGTATGCTAATTTACCAGATATTGAACTTTATCCTAATGGCGATATCAATGCTCCTAATTATACTACAGAAGTTTGGATTCCAATTCAGAAGCAATGTTAAAATTAATAAATAACATGAAATTCTAAAATTACAGGCTTAAAATAGCCTGTTATTTTTTTGTAAATATGGAAAGCAAGCTTGACATAAATGGAATATAGTTGTATAATTATGGAAAGTAAACTTTCCATAATTAAGATATTAAAGGGGTACAGATGTGAAAAATAGATTAGAAGAAATAAGAAAAGAAAGAGGCATAAAACAAGAAGAACTTGCCTCTGCTTTGCAAGTATCAAGACAAACTATAGGTTCATTAGAAAATGGTAGATATAATCCTTCTATCATCTTAGCTTTTAAGATATCTAGATACTTTGATATGAGTATTGAGGAAATATTTATTTATGAGGAGGAGTAAAAATGAAAAAGAATATGTTATATGTTGGAATTGTATATTTTATTTGTGGAATTTTACTTGTTTTGTTGGCTACATTTACTGAGTTTTCATTTGAGGCTTTTATTTGGGGATTATCTGGAGCTGCTTTAGGTCCTGGGGTATGGATGATTTTTCAATATATGTATTGGAGTAAACCTGAAAAAGCAGTAGAGTATGAAGAAAAGATAAAAAATCAAAGGATAGAGATGAATGATGAAAGAAGAATTATGTTACGTGATAAATCTGGACGTATTACTAATCAAATCATGTCTTATGTTTTCGTAATTCTTATATTTATTGTTTCTATATTGAGTGTATTTTCTGTAGTGGTAATAAGCAATTGGGTTTTAGTTGTTCTTGGACTGCTTATTTTATTTCAATTTATTTGTGGTGTTGTTGTATATAATAAATTAGATAAAAAGTTGTAATAAAAAGTTTAAATTCATAATAAAAATGTTGGATTTTTAAACTTTAGATTCTTAAGGCAGTTTTTGAATGTATCTTTATATACAATTATATAAATTTATAAAAAGCCATAAGTATATATTGTATTTTGTGGCTTTTTGTGGTTAAAGATTATAGATTGCAGTAGAGAAAGAATTAAAAAGTAATGAATTAATTAAGATTCCATATCATACAAATTATAAAATTGTTTCTCAACTAATTTATCATAAAGATAAATGGTTGTCTAAGAATCTTTGTGATTTTATTTCTATTGTTAAACAGATGTGCTAAATTATCATATAGATTAGGGATTGTTGGGAGCTCCTTTTTTATACAAAAAAGGAGTTAATTCAAATTGTTATACTATTCCCTTGTCAATCATTTCTTGTATCATTCCAGCAAATCCAAAGCTATTATACATAAATAAAACTACATCCGTATTACTGTTTTTAATTATCTCATCATAAGTCATATCTATATTTTTAATATATCTAGGATCTAGTATTTCGAGTTCCTTAAAAGTATCAGCCAACATCCAGGTCATAGGTGCTTGATACGAATCTCTAAATATAAGGGCCTTTTTATTAGTTAAAGAGCTTGAATTTCTAATTTTAAGTATGTTACAATCACAACCTCTCATATAAGCTCCACCATAGTCCCATTCTTTTTTATCTTTTAATTTTGCTTTTATGATATTTTCATTAATCTCAGTGTCTTTAGTACCATTACTAATAAAATATTTGTACTTTGCATCACTTATTTCAACATAGCTTATAGACTCTTTTTTCTTAAGTGGATATCCCATCTTTTTGTTATAACTACCTATAAAGACCTTGTCATTTACATATCGAGTACTGTATCTTTTTAAATGGTTATCTATTTCTGATTTAGATAAGCCAAGGTCTAATTTATCAAGCATAAACTTATACTCTTCAAATGCACCTAACGAATTTCCGTGATGGTCTGTTTTTAAAAAGAAGTTTTCTCTTTCTTTTTCGGTAAAACTTCTATAAAAGTAATCATCTGTATCTAAGAAATTTATATCTGTTAACTGCTTTTCTAAGTTTTCTTTGTTAATATCTATATTATTTTTACCTTCTATATCACTTGGATATAAGTGCTTAAGCATATTTGTCTTATGAGGAAGTGAAACAAAGTAAAAATCCTTTTTACTATTTAAGTTACTCAAGTTATTAATGGCTTTGGAGTAAGATTTTATATGATAATCAGGTAATAATTTAGCAAATTTGCCTAATAGCCATCCATCCTCAGTTAGATAATATTTTTGTTTAATTTTTTTATTTTGACTCTGCGTAATATGAGCATTAAAAACTTCTTTCATTGTAATATAATTTTGTTTATTATTAAAGCTAATTAAGCCCATCAATAATATCACTGATACTATAAGTATATTATGTCTTTTATTCAATATTCTATATCTCCTTCCTTTTATTTTGATTAGCTTATTTTTACCAAAGCAATAAAAAAATAAACAATAAAAAGCCTCTATTAAATTTTGAATTTAATAGAGGCTTTTTATTGGCTACTTTATTCCTTTATCTATCATTGAATCTATCATTGAATCAAACCCAGAACTATTATACATAAACATTACAATATCTGCATTACTTTCTTCAATTATTTCTTTGTATGTTTTATTTATTGAGCTTATATTTCTAGGGTCTGCTATTTCTACTTCTTTAAACATATCAGCAAATAAAAGTGTTGTAGGAGCCTGATATGAATCTCTAAATATTAGTATTTTTTTATCTACTAATGCTTTAGGATTTTTTATAGTTAATATATTAGTTTTAGCTCCTCTAATGTATGCACCACCATAATCCCACTCTTTATCATCTCTTTTAGTTGCATAAACTTCTTTTTCTTCTTTTTCTTTCCCATTTATATCAAATTTATAATCTTGGTTGTCTTTTGTCATATAAACTATATATTCATTTTCTTTAATTAGCATATCTATATTTTGATTATAACTTCCTACAAACTTCTTATCAGTAACTATAGACTTTTTATAGCTGTTAAAATGCTTGTCCAAATCTTGCTTAGATAGACCTAAGTCCATATTTGATGCTATCATCTTGAAGCCTTCAAATGCTCCATATCCAGTCCAGTGATGGTCAGTTTTAAAATATAAATTTTCTCTTTCTTTATCTGAATAGTTACTTAAAAAATACTCATCCATGTCTATATATTTAATTAAATCTGGATTTAATGTATTTTTAAAATTCTTTAAATTTGTATCTATATTATCCATATTATCAGTATACTTAGGATATAAATGCTTTAGCATATTAGATTTATGTGGCATCATTGTAAAATACACATCTTTTCCCATATCTTTACTTAGGCCAGATAAGTAATTAATAGACTTTTTATATCTACTCAATTGGTTTTGGTCTAAAGTTTTTGGAAACATACCTAATATCCAGTTATCTTTTCCTAAATAATAGTTACCTACCTTAGTTTTATTTAAACTAGCTTGAGATTTTGTATTTATTGATATCATTTCATCTCTAAATGGAAAATGGTCATTAAAATACTCTTCAAATTTAGCTATGTAGTTACCTTTTTTTAAATTTTCTATGGTCGGTAATTTTGCAAGATTTCTATTTTCAGTTATACTTAATTTTTTCTTTGGAAGTGTAAAGCTTAATATAAAAAATCCAAATATTATAATTAAAAATGAAATGGCAACAACCCTTGGTTTATTTTTATTCATGTCTATACCTCCAAAATTAGAATCTAAAGTATAAGAATGGATTATAAGTTGAGCTACTTAACATTACCATTACAATAAACATACAAGCAACAATGAAAGCCATATTAGCAACTTGACACACTATGCCATTTAGTGTATTTTCATTATTTTTAGTTACTAATGACTTTATAACTTCTACAATAGGAGTTGATAGAAGGATTGCCCCAACAATTACATACCAATATTCAATCATAAATACATTGAATGCATTGCTGATAGCTGGATAATTTCCAGCACCAAACATAATGCCTATAAATTTAATAGCTTTTGGTAAATCATCTACTCTAAAGAATACCCATCCAATCATGACTATAAGAAGTAAATATATGTGTCTTATAATTCTTGGCATCTTATATAAAAACTTTTCTAAGAATGCTTTTTCTACTGATATTAATATTCCATAATATAGACCCCATATAATAAAAGACCAACTAGCTCCATGCCACATACCAGTTAAAAACCATACTACAAATAGATTTCTATATAGTTTTGCCCTAGAAACTCTACTTCCACCTAATGGGAAGTACACATAGTCTTTAAACCAAGTACCTAAAGATATATGCCATCTTCTCCAAAACTCAGATACTGTTTGAGATATATATGGATAGTTGAAGTTTTCTAAAAACTCAAATCCAAACATCTTACCTAGACCAATAGCCATATCACTATAGCCACTAAAGTCATAGAATATTTGAAATGTATAACAAACTATACCTAGCCATGCCTCAAGTCTTGATAAATCTCCAGCTGACTTATTAAATACACCATCTGCGATTATACCTAATTGATTTGCTAGAATTACCTTTTTTCCAAGACCAGCAACAAATCTGTTTACGCCTTGAGTAAATTTGTCCCAATTGTGTTCTCTATGCTCAATGCTATCTGCCACAGTCTGATATCTAACAATAGGACCTGCCACAAGTTGAGGGAATAAACTTATGTATAATGCTAGATTAGTTAATTTTCTTTGTACTTTAGCATCATTTCTATATACATCTATTACATAGCTCATTATCTGGAATGTAAAAAATGAGATACCTAAAGGTAATTTAATCTCAGATATAGTTATATTTGTATTGAATAAAAAATTAATATTATCTACAAAGAAATTGCTGTACTTGAATACACCAAGAATAGATATATTGTAAATCACAGAGAGTATAACCCATATTTTTTTATCTTTACTGTCAGAAACTTTAATACCAAATATATAATTAACTATTATTGATAGCGTCATTAAAAGTATATATTTTGGTTCTCCCCATGCATAGAATGCAATACTTGCTAGAAGTAACATAGCATTTTTATACTTAGGATTCACCAAATAATAGCAAATGAGTGTGACTGGAAAGAATAAAAATAAAAATATTAAACTACTGAATATCATATTAGACTCCTTATTTTTTATATTTACCACTTCTTTTCTTAACCAAATAAATTATATCTTTATTTAAAATATATAGCAAAGGAAGTATTTTCAAGTTTTAAGTAGTTAATTGTACAAATTTAACTGTGTTTTTGCAATTTTAATTAATATATATGTAAATTTTGATTTTTTACATAATTTTTTTAAAATGATATAATATTATAATGAATTAATAAAGCTCTTATAATAAAACAATAAAGAAAAATCAAGGATATATTACTTAACTATATGTGTTTGCCTTTGGTTGTGGCTCTATACAGTTCATTAAGATAGATATTGTTTATATCTATAATTTTAAAAAGAACTCTTTATTAAGTATTGGGGTCAGAATACTTTCAGATATGCTTTATTACAAGTTTGTTTTAAATGACAAATACTTTAAAATAATATCGAATCGTTATACTGAATAATGATGATTGATATGCAAGGCTAGAAAACAAAGATGAAAAAATATTACAATAAAAAAACTCTTTAGTATATACTAAAGAGTTTTAATTTATTGGTGCCGCTGATGGGACTCGAACCCATATGGTTTCCCGTACGATTTTGAGTCGTATGCGTATGCCAGTTCCGCCACAGCGGCTTATATTTTAAATCCGAGTTACTTGTATATCCTACCAAATTTTCCAGGAATATGCAAGAGGAATATTGAATACAAAATACTCATCAAACTGTAAAACATTATAAAAACTTATGAATCAACAGAGTTGATTTTGAGTCCTTTGTATTTATCAATTCCACCACTCGGGCATGTCATGTATATTATTATAGCAAAAAAATATATTATTTGCAACATATTTAATTTTAATATACTATTATTATTATGGGAATATTAAATAACAGTATATTGGTATATAATATATATGTTACAAAAATAGATAATTTTTAGGAGTGATACAATTTGGAAAAAAAATTAATTATAATAGATGGAAATTCAATAATAAATAGAGCTTTTTATGCTCTACCAGAGATGAATAATAAAGAAGGGTTAAAGACCAATGCTATATATGGATTTACAACAATGCTATTTAAAATGATAGATATATATAAACCAACACATATAAGTGTAGCTTTTGACAGGAAAGCACCTACATTTAGACATTTAGAATATAAAGAGTATAAGGCTGGAAGAAAGGGAATGCCAGATGAATTGGCAGAACAATTACAGCCATTAAAGGACCTTTTAGATAAATTTAAAATAAACAGGTTAGAAATAGATGGCTATGAGGCAGATGATATTATAGGAACTGTTTCTAAAAAAGCAGAAGATAATGGATATCAGGTATACATAGTAACTGGAGACAAAGATGCTATTCAACTTGCCTCAGATAATACAACTACTCTTATAACAAAAAAAGGAGTTGGAGAAGTAGAAGAATATAACTTTAATTCTGTGATTGAAAAATATGAGATGACCCCAACACAGTTTATTGATTTAAAAGGTCTTATGGGAGATAAGTCGGACAATATACCTGGAGTACCTGGAATAGGTGAAAAAACAGGTATAAAGCTTATAAAAGAGTTTTCTAGTATAGAGAACTTAATAGAGAATACAGATAAGCTTAAAGGTAGTGTAAAAAAGAAAATAGAAGAAAATAAAGAAATAGCTATTCAAAGTAAAAGACTTGCAACTATTATAAGAGATGTACCAATAGAAGTAAATTTAGATAGTATGATTTTTGGTGATTATGATAAAGATGAACTTTTAGATAAATTTAGATATTTTGGATTTACAAGTCTATTATCAAGACTAGTTGATTTAGTAGATTCAGATGATACAAAACAAGTAGAAGAAAAAATAGAAATATTAAAATTAAAAGACATAGAAAAATTTATAGATGAAGTAAATAAAAAAGGACAAGTTATTTTAAAAACTGTTAGAGGACAAGGTAATATACTTGAAAAAAATATAATATATATTTTTATAAGTGTAGATGGAGAAAAAATATATTATATAAATTTAGATGAAATAACAAAATTAGATAGCGTACTTTCAAATAACGAAATCAAAAAATATGGATATAATTTAAAAGATGATTATATATCTTTAAAACCATATAATATAAATTTAGAAAATATGTATTTTGATATAACAATAGCTGAGTATTTAATAGATTCAACTTCATCTACTTCATATGATTGTAGTGCAATAGCTATGAAGTATTTATCAAAAAAGGTTAAATCAAAAGAAGAATTATTAGGAAAAGGTGTTAAATCTAAAAACTATGAAGATTTAGAATTTGAGGATTTAGCTGAGTATATGGGTCAAATAATATGCACAGTTAAAGAAACAGTTCCTATGATGGAAAGAAGTCTAATAGATATGAGTATGGATGGTCTTTTTTATCATGTAGAGATGCCTTTAGTAGAAGTTTTAGGGCATATGGAGTATGAAGGTATAAAAGTAGACAAAAGTATATTGAATGAATTGAGTGTAGAGTTTAAAGAAATAATAGCTACACTAGAAAAGGAAATTTATGAATTATCAAAAGAGCCATTCAATATAAATTCACCAAAACAATTGGGTGTTATATTATTTGAAAAATTAGAGCTTCCAATAATTAAAAAAACTAAAACTGGATACTCAACTAATGCAGATGTTCTAGAAAAATTAAGAGATAAACATCCAATAATAGATAAGATAACTGAGTATAGACAAATAGTAAAGTTGAATTCTACTTACGTTGAAGGGCTTTTGAATATAATAAATCCAGAAAGCAATAGAATTCATTCATCATTCAATCAAACTATAACAACTACAGGAAGAATTTCATCTACAGAACCAAATCTTCAAAATATACCTATAAAAATGGAAATGGGTAGAAAAATAAGAAAAGTGTTTATTGCAGATGATAACTGTAAGTTGGTTGATGCCGATTACTCACAAGTAGAGCTAAGAGTTCTTGCACATATGAGTCAGGATGAAAATATGATAGAAGCATTTAAACATCATGAAGATATTCATACCAAAACAGCTTCACAAGTTTTTAATGTTCCTATGGAAGATGTTACTAGTGAATTGAGAGGTGCAGCTAAAGCTGTAAACTTTGGTATTATATATGGTAAAAGTGACTTTGGCCTAGCTGATGATTTAAATATACCTGTTCCAAAGGCGAAAGAATATATCGAAAGTTATTTTGCTAAATACCATAAAATAAAAGAGTTTATGGACACAACAGTAGAAAAGGCTAGTGAGGATGGATATGCTGTAACAATTTTAAACAGAAGAAGATATATACCAGAAATAAAGTCAAGTAATTTTATGGAAAGAAATAGAGGAAAGAGATTTGCAATGAATGCACCAATACAAGGAAGTGCAGCAGATATAATAAAAATTGCTATGATAAATGTTCATAAAAAATTGGAAGAGAATAATTTGAAATCAAAACTTATACTACAAGTTCACGATGAATTGATAGTTGAAGCAATTGATGATGAAATAGATATAGTTAAGAAAATAGTAAAAGAAGAAATGGAAAATGCCGTAAATATGGATGTTCACTTAGATGTAGATTTAAATGTAGGTAGTTCTTGGTATGAGACAAAGTAGGTGATTTTATGTTGATATTAGGACTTACAGGAGGAATAGGCTGTGGAAAAAGCAGCCTATCAAATATATTTAGGAATCTTAACATTTCTATAGTGGATGCTGATATTATATCTAGAGAAATATTTGATGATAAGTTGTTATTAGAAAAAGTGTTTGACCATTTTGGACAAAATATAAAAAATGATGATGGAACTCTAAATAGAAAAGCTCTTGGTAAAATAGTTTTTAATAATGAAGAAAAACTTAAGGAGTTAAATAATTTGACTCATCCACGAATAAGAGAAAAAATAATAAGTGAAATAGAAGAAGTAAGAAAAAAAGGTGAAAGTATAGTAGTATTAGATGCAGCAATATTGGTAGAAAGTGGTTTTTTAGAGATGGTTGACAAGCTATTAGTGGTTACTTGTAAACAACAAGTACAAATTAGTAGAATACAAAAGAGGGATAATTGTAGTGAGCAAGAAGCACTTAGTAGGATAAATTCACAAATGAGCCAGGAAGAAAAATCCAAATATGGTGATTATATAATAGATAATTCGGGAACAATAACTGAATTAGAAAGTAAAGCACATAAATTTATTGAGTACATGAAGGAGAATTGGCGTGAATAGTAAGAAAGTATTGATTCTATCTATTTTTATAATCTTATTTGGAGCACTATTAATGGAAAGCAAAGTAATACATAAATTTTTATATCCTAAAAAATATTCAGAATATGTAGAAAAGTATTCTAAAGAATTCAATTTAGATGAAAATATAGTTTACAGTGTTATAAAAGCCGAAAGTAAGTTTAATAGTTCTGCTGTTTCAAAAAAAGAAGCAAAGGGATTAATGCAAATATTAGATATAACTAGAGATTGGGGAGCAGAGGAATTAAATCTAAAAAATGTCGATATTTTCGACCCAGAGACTAATATAAGACTTGGTTGTTGGTACTTAAATAAGTTATACAAAGAGTTTGGTAAATTGGATTTAGTAATAGCTGCATATAATGGTGGTTCAGGTAATGTGAGAAAATGGTTAGAAAATAATGAATATAGTAAAGATGGAGAAAATCTACATGATATACCCTTTAAGCAAACTTCAAAGTATGTAGAAAAAGTTAAAAATAATTATAAACATTATAATGAGATATATGGCAAGAAAGGAAAAAACTAATGAAGAGAATAAAAGTCTTAACAGTTATTTTAGCTATAACTCTTATGGTAGTTGGTTGTAGTAATACTAAAACAAAACAAAGTAGTAGTGATTCAAGTTTAAAAAGTCAAAGTTCTATAGATGCTAAATATATAAACTTAACTATGGTAACTCCAAAAACCATAAACCCTATAATTAATACTGATAAATCTGTTGGTTATATAATGAATTTGGTTTATGATGGTTTATTTACTATAGATGAGAACTATAATGTGACTCCTCAATTAGTTAAGGAGTATAATATAGCTCAGGATGGAATGAGTATAGATATAAAGCTAAAAGATGCAAAATGGCATGATGGAAAAGCTGTTACTTCAAATGATGTAAATTATACTATTGGTTTAATTCAAAAAAGTGCAGATAGCCCATATAATGAACTTACCAAAAATATAGCTTCTGTGAATATTAAATCAGATAAAGATTTTACAATAAAATTTAAAGCTAGATATGCTTTTTCTATTGACAGTTTAATTTTTCCAATAGTATCTCAAAATCATTTAGATTCAAAAGATGTAAATGACAAGAATAATAATATGATTGGAAATGGGAAATATAAAATAGAATCATATACAGAAAGAGAAGGAATGGTTTTATCTGTAAACAAAGATTATTATGAAGAAGTTCTAAATACCATGAAGAATATAAAAGTGGGTATGGTGCCTAATGAAGATGCAAGAACCTCTATGGTTATGGCTCTTGATAGTGATATAACCAATGTTAAATTAAATGATTTAAGTAAGTTTCAAGAAAAAGAATTTAATATAACAAAATATCAAGGTAGAGATTATGAGTGTGTATTATTTAATTATAATAATCCTTTTTTCAAAGATGTTAATTTTAGAAAAGCAATTGCACATTCTATAAATAAAGATAGAATTATTAGTGAAGGTTATATGGATGATGCTACTCCAGTTAATTTTCCACTTAATTCAAAGTCAAAATATTATAATAGCGAAATGAAAGATTTAGAGTTTAATAAAGATAAAGCAATAGAGTGTCTTGCTAAAGTAGAATATGCAAATGTAAACTTAGTAAATCCAAAGGACAATAAAGCAGAAAAAAATCAAAAAAAATCACCTAAAAAGAATACAAAGAAACTTACTCCAGAAGAAGAAGCAAAAGCTAAAAAAGCAGAAGCTGATAGAATCAAAAAAGAAGCTGAGGATAAGAAAAATAGAGAAAAAGAGGAAGTAAAGAAAAGACTTTCTGAGATGAATTTAAAAATAATAGTAAACAGAGATAATAGTGAGAGAATAAAAACTGCAAATATAATAAGTGAAAATTTAAAAGCTATAGGAATAAATAATACAATAAATCAGCTATCAGATAAAGACATGGAAAATGCCCTTAATTCTAAAAACTATGATTTAGCGTTGGTTGGATGGAAACTATCAAGTGTGCCAGATGCAAGCAGTATCATAGCAAGTAGTGGATATACTGATGATAAGTTGAATGGATATATGTTTGCACTTACAAGTTCTGCATCTGAAATTGAAACAAAAAAAGCATACAAAAATGTACAGACATATGTAAAAGATAATGCAACATTTATAAGTTTAGCTATCAGAAACAACTATATTGTAAGTAATAGTAGATTAAAAGGCAAAATTACTCCAAATGATTTTGATGTATATGAGGGAATTTCTAATCTAGATATAAAACCGAATGAATCAAATTAAATTATTGATTGGTATTTAAAAAGTTTAAACTATATGGTAAAATACCCTTGTAGGGTATAAGGAGGTAATTAAATGAAGAAGAAACTATTAGTAGAAGGTATGAGTTGTGGTCATTGTGTAAATCATCTTAAAACTGCATTAACAGAAGATATAGATGGTATTGAAGTTTTAGATGTAAATTTAGGAAATAAGTGTGCATCTGTAGATATGAAAGATGATGTATCAATTGAAAAACTAAAAGAAGTAATAGAAGAGTTAGGGTTTGAATTAAAGGGAATTGAATAGAAGATAATAAACTAAAAAAAGACCTCTATTGGGGGAGTAATAGAGGTCTAAAAATGGGGGAGATTGAGTATGTTTGATTTTACATTACTATTATCTCCCCTTTTAAATTAATATATACATAAAAAGTAAAAAAAATTTTGTGATGAATCACATTTCTTAAGCTTTTTGAATATACTATAAATAGCTAAGGGAGGGAGTATCATGGAATCTAGGGGATATAAAGAAGATTTAAAAAAAATGATACTTGATATGGCCCACAAAGAACTTGAGAGTTATGTATCACAAAAAGGAGCAAAAAAATACTTTGAAGGTAACCTGGATAAGATTATTAATAATAACATTAAAAAATTCAATCAAAGTATTGGTCTTAATAGAGTATATTTAAAAATGTTAAAAAAGTGTGCATATCAAGAAAGTGTAACTTCAATATCAAGAACCATAAAGAAAGAAGCATTATTTAAATCAAAAAAAGAGCTATTTGCCTTTTCAGAGTACTTAAAACTTGATATTAACAAGCGACTTTCATATAATCAAATTTTAAGAAAAATATCAAGATATATATACTATAATAGAAGTTCATATGCTCAAAAATATGTTGTTTTCAAAAGAGGAGATGAAGAATATCTTTTAGAACCTGAGAAAATAAAAGATGAATTAATATCAAGCTATAGATCAAAGACTAGGGAAGATATGAAGTCAATAGCAAAACTTTTGGATATAGAAGTAGAAGATGATTATAATGCTGAAGATATTAGAAAAAAAGTAATAAATTATATTATCAAAGAAAAGATTAAAAATTAAAGCTTTAATTGATTTACTTGGAATTAAATGAAGTGAGATATTAATTATAAAAATTTTAAAGAATAAGTTCTGTTAATTTGCATGATTAAATATAACTTGGTTATAAATTTTATGCGTTTGAGAGAGCTTATTCTTTTTTTGACATATTCCTTTAAATAATTTACCATTATTTGGTAACTAAACCGTATTATTCAAATTTTTAACTTAATGTGATTTAAATAAATTTATAATAATGATATAATATAAAAAAAATAAAAATTGGAGGGTGATTTCAAAATGAAGTTTAATTTTTGCCATAATAATTTCAATGTCACTGACCTAGAGAAAAGTTTAGATTTTTATAATAAAGCTTTAGGTCTTAAAGAAGTAAAGCGTAAGGAAGCAGAAGATGGAAGTTTTATATTAGTTTATTTAGGAGATGGCATTACTAGTCATACATTAGAATTAACTTGGCTTAGAGATTGGGACAGACCATACAATTTAGGAGATAATGAATTTCACTTAGCTTTAGAAGTTGAGGAGTTTGATGAGGCAAAAAAACTTCATAAAGATTTAGATTGTATATGTTTTGAAAATGAAAGTATGGGAATTTATTTTATAGCAGACCCAGATAATTATTGGATTGAAATACTTCCTAAAAATCATTAATTTTAAGGATATATTTATAATTTCTTTACAATTAATAATAGAATAAGTTATCATTAAATTATAGGTACTAAAAATGGATAATAATGTTATGACTTTATGATTATAAAATTTTTTTGGGGGGAGTGATATTAGTGAAGAAAGCTATAGCAGCTTTAGGAATTGGAGCAGTGGCAGTATCTGTTAGCTCCATAAATGCAAGTGCTCTTGAAAAAGGCATAGTAACAGCAAGTGCCTTGAATATAAGAAGTGGGCCAAGTACTAATTGTGACAAAGTAGCAAAATTATACAAAGGAAAAGCTGTAGAGATTTTAGAAAAATCTAATGGATGGTATAAAGTAAGAGTATCGGGTTCTATTGTTGGATGGGGAAGTGCAAAATACATATCAACAAGTGGTTCATCTGAAAGCACATCAAATCAAAGTAATTCAACTTCAAGTGGAACAACTGTAAGTGGAAATGGCAAGGTAAATGTGAGTTCTAGACTGAATATAAGAAGTGGTGCAGGTACTAACTATTCATTAGTTGGTAAGGCAAATAATGGAGATGTAGTAAAATTATTAGAACAAAGCAATGGATGGTATAAAATAAAGCTATCAAATGGGGTTACTGGGTGGGCTAGTAGTCAATATATTTCTAAAACATCAGAAGATGTTGGGACAAATAATTCCAATAATTCAAACTCAAATACTACTAATAATTCTGATAAAAAACCATCTAGTGAAGAGTCAATTGAAGGTAAAAATGGTAAGGTAACATCTACTGTAAGCTTAAATGTAAGAAGTGGTCCTGGGACAAGCTATTCTATAATAGGAAAATTAAATGGTGGAGATGTTGTTGAATTAAAAGCTAAGAATAGTGGATGGTATAAAGTAAAGTTATCAAATGGAACAACTGGATGGGTGAGTGCTAACTATATTTCTGAGACTAATGAAGGTACAAAAGAAAATTCAAATTCATCATCTAATCAGAATTCTCAATCTAATAGTAATTCAAATTCATCATTTACTGGAAATTCAGATAAATCTACAGCAAAAGGCTCAACAATAGTAGACTTTGCGTATACTCTTATTGGAATACCATATCAATGGGGAGCATCAGGACCTGATAAATTTGACTGCTCTGGATTCACACAGTATGTTTTTAAAAACTCTGTAGGTATTTCTATTCCTAGAGTTTCTAGAGAACAAGCTAAGTTTGGAAGTTCAGTTTCTATGGGAAATTATGCACCAGGAGATTTAGTTTATTTTGATACTGATGGTGATGGAACAACTAATCATGTAGGTATATATGTAGGTAACAGTAGATTTATTCATTGTAGTGGTACTCAGACTAATCCTAATAAGGTTAAAGTGGATAATTTAACCAGTTCATATTGGTCTAAAGCACTACTTGGGGCAAGAAGATTTGCTTAATAAATATGATTTCTTATTAAAAAATTAGAACAAATAATTATTTGTATTCATAAATTGTGACTCTTAAAAATATACTTTATTAATAATATAATTTTGGGAGGGACAAACTAATGAATAGAAGAAAAACGATATACAGAGGATTTAATAATAATAGACATAAGATTGATTTGCGTAAATACGTTATAACGATTGCTTGCTTGTGTCTAATCGGCTATTATTCTTATACAAAAATAAAAGATAGTAAGATATTGGAGTATGTATCGGCTAAAATACCATTTCTAAATAATTCATCAGATATAACTTATAAAGATATATCTGATGAATTAAATTCAATAAAAAACGGAAAAAAATCTAAATCACAAACCAATTCAGATGATAAACAGAAAACTAATCCAGAAAAAACAGTAAATAAAGCTAAAGAACCAGAAGAAGTTAAATTAGCCACTATAGAAGGGTGGGATATGTATACTATTCAAGTTGCTGCAATAGATAATAATGATGATTTAAAAAAAATACAAACATCATTAGTTAATAATGATATACCTTTTTCAGTTATGGAGAAGGAAGGTGTAAAAAAAATACAGACATATTCTTCTTTTGATGAAAATGATGTTAGAAAGCATATAAGTAGTGTAAGAAAGGTATTTCCAGATGCATTTTTATCACATTTAGATGCACCTATGTTATCTTTAGAATATACAAGTAATTATGCTTATATAGAGAGTATATCCAAAGAATTAAATAAATTAATAACAAACTTTAAAGAAGAATCAAGTTTTTGGTCGAATGCTGAAAATAATGTAGATATGGAAAAATATAATACTATTTTGACAAATAGAAAGGCAATATCACAAAATATATCAAAAGAGGCTGAAAAGATTGATTATTCTGAAATGAGTTTATTTAAAGATAATTTAATAGAGTATGTAAAGAATGTGAATGAAAAAATTGATACAGCTTCAAAAGCTGCAAATGAAGAAAAATATAGCGTAAGTGAAAGTCTACTTTTATCATCTATGCAAGAGTATTCTATGTTCATAAATTCTATAAAATAAAATACAGAAAATTTGGACTTTAGAAAGCTATACGAAAGGGATTGTTTAATTAAGCAATCCTTTTCCTGATTTTGGCTTAATATAGGGATGTTGATTTATAAAATAAATTATAAAAATACGGATATTTTTTTAACAATTGTTAAGATTTTTTAATATATATAGTATACTTATAGAAGACAGAAAAAATGTTTTTTTATAGATAAGGGGGTAAAACAATGAAACTCTTAACTTTTAAGGGAGGGATACATCCTCCATATAGAAAAGAGTACTCTAACACAAAGGCACTTGAAAAAGCTCAAGCTCCAAAGATAGTTTACATTCCTCTTCAGCAACATATAGGGGCACCAGCTAAACCTATTGTTGAAGTTGGTGATGAAGTAAAGTTTGGGCAAAAAATAGGTGAACAACAAGGTTTCGTTTCATGTAACGTTCATTCTTCGGTATCAGGTAAAGTTATTGCTATTGAACAACATGAAGTACCAGGTGGTTCAGCTCAATGTGTAGTTATAGAAAATGACTTTAAGGAAGAATTACATGAAAGTGTTCAACCAAAAGGTCAGTTAGAGGATTTGAGCAAAGAAGATATAGTAGGTATCATAAAAGAGGCAGGAATAGTAGGTATGGGTGGAGCTACATTCCCTAACCATGTAAAAGTATCTCCTCCACCAGATAGCAAAGCAGAAGTAGTTATATTAAATGGTGCAGAATGTGAACCATATTTAACTGCAGACCACAGATTGATGGTGGAAAATCCAGAAGATGTTGTATTTGGTTTAAGAGCATTAATGAAGGTATTAGATGTTAAAAAAGGATTTATAGGAATTGAAACAAATAAACCAGATGCTATAGAAGCAATTCAAAATGCAGCTAAAGATTATAGTGAAATCGAAGTTGTTGGTCTTCAAGTGAAATATCCACAAGGAGCAGAAAAACAACTTATTTATGCGTGTACAGGCAAAGAAGTTCCATCTGGTGGATTACCAATAGCAGCAGGTGCAGTTGTTGACAACGTTGCCACAGCAGCACAAATAGCTAAATCTATTAAAACAGGTATGCCTTTGGTAGAAAGAATCACTACAATAACGGGTAGTTGCATAAAAGAACCAAAGAACCTAATAACAAAAGTTGGAACATTAGTTTCAGAAATAATAGAACAATGTGGTGGATTTAAAGAAGATAAGAAGGTTGGTAAGGTTATAATGGGTGGACCTATGATGGGAATAGCCCAGTATACTACTGAAATAGCAACTAATAAAGGTTCTTCAGGAATTTTATGTTTGGATGAGGAAGAATCACGTACTCCAGATATTCAAAACTGTTTAAGATGTGGAAGATGTACAGATGTATGTCCATCATTCTTACAACCACTTTTCATAAGTGCATATTCTTTAAAAGATGACTATGACACAGCTGAATATCATAGAGCAATGGATTGTATAGAATGTGGGTCTTGTTCATTTATTTGCCCAGCAAGAAGGCCATTACTTCAATCTATAAGATCAGCAAAGAGAGAAATAGGAGCAAAGAGAAGAAAGCAAGCTGCTCAGAAATAAAGAAAGTTAAGGGGGAAAAACGATGGAAAATAAGTTGATAGTATCATCTTCTCCTCATGTGAGAAGTAATGAAGATACTTCATATATAATGAAACAAGTTATTATAGCACTCCTTCCAGCAGCAGTAGCAGGAGTATACTTCTTTAGACTTAATGCTTTGAGTGCTATGTTTTTTTGTATACTTGGTACAGTAGGTACTGAATTTTTATATCAAAAATTTACGAAGCAAAAAAGTACTATAGGAGATTTTTCAGCTGTTGTCACAGGATTATTATTAGCATTTAACGTACCAGCATCACTTCCTTGGTGGATGTGTCTAGTAGGAGGAATATTTGCAATATTAGTAGTTAAAATGGTATTTGGTGGAATTGGATGTAACTTTATCAACCCAGCACTTGCTGCAAGAGCATTTTTATTAGCATCATTTCCAGTAGCAATGACTGCTTGGACTCAACCAGGTGTTAACTGGATAGGTAAAAATTTAGATGCAGTTACTACAGCAACTCCATTAAGCTTTTTGAAAAATGGAGCTGCGGGATTAGCAGACCTTTCTAATAATGGAATTAGTCTTGCTAATATGATGATTGGTAATATTGGTGGATGTATAGGTGAAACATCAGCAATATTATTATTATTAGGTGGAGTATACCTAATGTATAAAGGCATAATAAATTATGTTATACCAGTATTTTACATAGCAACTGTATTTATATTAACATTCCTTTTAGGTGGATTTAATATAAGTTTCGCAATATATCAACTGTTTGCTGGAGGACTTATGTTAGGTGGATTCTTCATGCTTACGGATTATACAACTTCGCCTATGACTAAGAAAGGTCAAATAATATACGCTGTATTAGCTGGTCTTATAACAACTGTTATAAGAATGTATGGTGGATATCCAGAAGGTGTATCTTACTCAATATTACTAGTAAATTGTCTTGCTCCACTTATAGATAAGTTTGTTAGAAATAGAGTGTTTGGGGAGGTGGCTAAATAATGAATAGTATGGTAAGACTAGGTGGGACTTTACTTGCTATAAGTGCTATAGCCGCATTAGCACTTGGAGCTACAAACCAAGTTACAGCTCCAGTAATAGAACAAAGAAATATACAAGCAAATAATGAACTTAGAAAAGCAGTTCTTCCAGAAGCAAAAGAATTTAAAGAAATGGACAAAAGTACTTATAAAGACCTTGGAGATGGTCTTATAGCTGAAGTGTATGAAGGATTAGATGGTTCTGAAGTAGTTGGATATACTTTAAAAGCTAAACCAAGTGGATATGGTGGAGAAATTGAAGTTATGGTAGGTATATCATCTGAGGGTCAAGTTACAGGCGTTGACATTGGTAATATGTCAGAAACAGCTGGACTTGGAGCAAAAGCTAAGGATGATGCATTTAAAGGTCAATACAAAGGAAAAACTGCTGAACCTCTTGAAGTAGCAAAAGGAAGTACGACAGCAGATAATCAAATATTAGCAATATCAGGTGCAACTATTACATCTACAGCAGTTACTACAGGAGTAAATGCCGCTATAGATGTTTTCAATAGTGCTCTTAATAAATAAGGAGGGTTAATTATGAATTTAGCTAAAGTATTTAAAAATGGGCTAATAGATGAGAACCCAACATTTGTTCAAGTTATAGGTATGTGTCCAACACTAGCCGTTACAACTTCAGCAATAAATGGAATCGGTATGGGTCTTTCAACAGCAGCAGTTTTAATATGTGCAAATTTAGTTATATCTTTAATAAGAAAAATTACGCCAGATAAGATAAGAATACCTATATTTATAGTAGTTATAGCTACATTTGTTACAATAGTAGGTATGCTTTTAAAAGCATATGTTCCTGCCCTTGATAAGGCTCTTGGTATATATATACCATTAATAGTTGTTAACTGTTTAATACTAGCTCGTGCAGAAAGTTTTGCTTTCAAAACTGGAGCTATGCCTTCAATAGTTGATGGTGTGGGTCAAGGGCTTGGATTTACTGTTGCACTTACAATAATAGGTGCAGTAAGAGAATTACTTGGAAATGGTAGTTTATTTGGAATGACACTATTTGGAGCATCTTTCCAACCAGTATTAATATTTATATTACCACCAGGTGCATTCTTAACATTAGGATTCTTATTTGCAGGATTTAATAAATTAAGAAGTAAAAAAGCGTAGTGGAGGTGTAATAAATGAATTTAATACTTTTATTTTTAAGTATCGTTCTTGTTAATAACGTTATAACATCTCAGTTCTTGGGTATATGTCCTTTCTTAGGCGTTTCTAAGAAAGTTGATACAGCAGTAGGGATGGGAGTTGCAGTTACATTCGTTTTAACTCTAGCTTCAATTATAACTTATTTTATACAAATTTTATTAGTAAAAACTGGAACTGGATTCTTACAAACAATAGCTTTTATATTGGTTATAGCTTCTATAGTTCAGTTCGTTGAAATGGTAATTCAAAAGATGAGTCCATCTTTATATCAAGCATTAGGAGTTTATTTACCTCTTATAACTACAAACTGTGCAGTTCTTGGTATAGCTCTAGTTAATGTTCAAAAAAGTTATAACTTAGTAGAAACAATAATAAACGGATTTGGAGCCGGAGCTGGATTTACTTTAGCAATAGTAATATTCGCAGGTATAAGAGAAAGACTAGAGTTAGCTGATATACCAGAAGCATTTAAAGGTTTCCCTATAACACTTATATCAGCAGGTTTAATGTCAATAGCTTTCTTAGGATTTACAGGACTTATAAAGCTATAAAAAAGAGGGGTGAAAATAGTGATACTTACAGCTGTATTAGTTTTAGGAATTATGGGCTTAATCTTCGGGATAGTACTAGATTTTGCATCTAAAAAGTTTGCTGTAGAAGTAGACGAGAGAGTGGAAGCTATACTAGGAGTACTTCCAGGAGCCAACTGTGGTGGTTGTGGATTCCCAGGTTGTGGAGGTCTTGCAAATGCAATAGTTGAAGGAAAAGCACCAGTTAATGGTTGCCCTGTAGGTGGAGCAGATGTTGGTGCAAAAGTTGGAGAAATAATGGGAATAAGTGCCGAAGCAGGTGAGAAACAAGTAGCAAAAGTTATTTGTAAAGGAACTTGTTCAAGTGCAAAAGATAAATATGAGTACGAAGGAATATCAGATTGTAGAGCAGCAAATGTTTTAAATTCAGGAGCTAAAATGTGTAAATTTGGATGTTTAGGTCTTGGAACATGTAAAGATGCTTGTAAATTTGATGCTATTTCTATAGTTGATGGAGTGGCAGTAATAGATGAAGAGAAATGTGTAAATTGTGGAAAATGTAAAGAAGTTTGCCCTAAGGGTATAATAATCACAAAACCAGAAAGTCAAGAAGTGGTTGTAGAGTGTAACAGCAAGGAATTTGGTAAAGCTGTTAAGGAAAAATGTACTGCTGGATGTATTGGCTGTGGAATGTGTGTAAAAGCTTGTAAATTTGATGCTATAGTGTTTGAAAATAAAATAGCTAAGATAGACCCTAGCAAGTGTGTAGGCTGTATGGAATGTGTAGCAAAATGCCCTACAAAAGTAATATCAGGTGATATAACTAAGAAAAAGAAAGTTACTATTGACCAAGAACTTTGCGTTGGATGTACAGTATGCAAAAAACAATGTAAGTTTGATGCAATAGAAGGAGAATTAAAAGAAAAACATAAGGTAGATGCTGATAAATGTGTAGGATGCCATTTATGTATGGAAAAATGTCCAAAGAAAGCTATTAAAATTTTGTAATATGGACAAAATAAGGATATGGAATAATTTCCATATCTCTAATGGGTACATAAAACAGAGGTATGGAATAATTTCCATACCTCTATTTTATGTATATTTATTCTAATGGTAATAAATATAACAATAGTGTAACAAAAAAGGTTCGACATTTCTGTTGAATTTTTTACAATATAGTGATAGACTAAATAGGTACAAATTACGTACAAATGAGGTGAATAAATGAATATAATCTTGGCATCAGCCTCTCCAAGAAGGAAAGACATTCTAGAGAATACAAATGTAAGATTTGATATAATTAAAAATGAAATTGATGAGATTATATTGGAAGGTGAAGCACCAAAACATTTAGTTATGAGGTTAGCTTTTGAAAAAAGCATGTCTGTAGCATCTGAACATAATGAAGATATTGTTATTGGAGCTGATACAGTTGTTGTTTTAGACAATGCTATTTTAGGAAAACCGAAAGATAAGTCTTGTGCAAGAGATATGCTAAAAAGACTATCTGGAAGAGAGCATCAAGTCATAACAGGTATTAGCTTAATAAACTTGTGCGAAGATAAAAAAGTAATTGACTATGTAATCAGCAATGTAAAATTTAAAACGTTATCAGAACAGGATATTGAGGATTATCTGAAAACTAATGAGTCATTCGACAAAGCAGGTGCTTATGGTATACAGGGATATGGAGCTTTGCTAGTTGAAGAAATTATAGGAGATTATTTTAATATAGTTGGACTTCCAATTTCGAGGCTAGGCGACCTATTAAAAAAACATTTTAGTGTAAATCTTTTTTATGGAGTGTGATTTGTCTGAAAAAGTCATTTAATTCAACCATCAAGGTAAAAGAAATGGCACCAGAGGAAAGACCCAGAGAAAAGATGCTTGTTGAAGGAGTAAAAAGCTTATCAAATACTGAGTTGTTGGCTATACTTTTAAGAACTGGCAACAAGAATAAAAATGCTATTGAGTTAGCCAACTATATAATAAATAGAGATATTCAGGGTATTAGACATTTAGAAGACATGACAATAGAGGAGCTGTGTAATATAGATGGAATTGGGTTATCAAAATCGACCCAAATTAAAGCAGCTTTAGAACTAGGCTCTAGAGTAGCTAGTTTTAAACCTATGAAGTATAAAATAAAGAATCCTTGGGATATACAGAGGTATTATATGGACAGCCTGAGGTATTTAAAAAAAGAGGTTTTTAAAGCGGTTCTTTTAAACACAAAAAATGAGATAATATCTGATGTAGATGTATCTGTAGGGACTTTAAGCTCGTCATTAGTCCATCCTAGAGAGGTTTTTAAAGAAGCTATAAGAAGGAGTGCAAGTAAGATAATAGTGATGCATAATCACCCTTCAGGAAGTGTGGAACCATCAAGAGAAGATAAAAATATCACATCAAGACTTGTTAAATGTGGAGAAATAATTGGAATAGAAATAATAGACCATGTAATTATTGGAGATGGATTATACTTTAGCTTTAAAGAAAATATGATAATTTGACTTTATATGTGATAAAATAAGAGAAGAATGTTTTAAACATGATTCTTAATAGTAGGAAGGAGTAAAATCATGGCTAAGGGAAAAAAGAAAGAAAAAAAAGGTTTTTTTAGTTTTAATAAGATGACAAAGGATATGGGAATAGATTTAGGGACTGCAAATACATTAGTTTACATAAAAGGACAAGGTATTGTTGTTAGAGAGCCATCAGTTGTCGCAATAAGAGATGACAGTAAGGAAGTATTGGCAGTAGGTGAAGAAGCAAAAAAAATGATAGGTAGAACACCAGGAAATATAGTAGCTATAAGACCTATGAAAGATGGTGTAATAGCTGATTTTGATATAACTCAATCAATGATTAGTTATTTCATACAAAAAGCAGCTGACAAAAAAGGTGTTGTAAGTCCAAGAATAGCTATATGTGTTCCTTTTGGAGTTACAGAAGTAGAAAAGAGAGCTATAGAAGAGGCTGCAAGACAAGCAGGAGCTAAAGATGCATTCCTTATAGAAGAGCCAATGGCAGCTGCTATAGGCGCTGGATTAAAAGTTGAAGAGCCAGAAGGTAATATGGTAGTTGATATTGGTGGAGGTACTTCAGAAATAGCTGTAATATCTTTAGGAGGAATCGTTACTGCTAAATCTATAAGAATAGGTGGAGACGAGTTTGATGAGTCTATAGTTGCTTATGTAAAAAAAGAATACAACCTTATGATAGGTGAAAGAACTGCTGAAAATGTTAAGATTAGCATAGGTTCTACATTTAAAGATGATGAAGAAATAAATATGCAAATAAGAGGTAGAGATTTAATTTCAGGATTACCTAAAACAATAGAAATATGCTCTACAGAAGTTAGAGAAGCATTAAAAGAACCTGTAAGTTCAATAGTAGATGCAATAAAATCTACACTGGAAAGAACTCCACCAGAATTAGCATCAGATATAATGGAAAACGGAATAATGTTAACAGGAGGGGGAGCTTTGCTTAGAGGTCTTGATAAACTTATTACACAAGAAACTGGTATGTCTGTACAAATAGCAGAAACACCTCTTGATTGTGTTGCGCTTGGAACAGGGAAATCTGTTGAAGACCAAGAAATCTTTGAAAAAGTATTAATGATGAATACTAAGAATTAGAAGTTGGTGATGGCCTTGAGATTTGACAAGAACAAAAATGAGAAAAAAAGGATTAATGTTAAAGTGATAGCAACGGGCGTAGTTGCTATCACTTTAATTGGAATTGTGGGTATATCAATTGGTAAATTTTCTAGTGGTAGTCCTGTAAACTTAGGAGTAGCTTCAGATGCTATTATAAGTGTAGGTAAAGGAATAAATGATGGATTTTCTTTTATTAAAAATGGTTTTAAAGACATAGCAGAATTTAAAGATAATTCTAAAAAGGTAAAAAAATTAGAAGAAGAAAACGAAAAACTTAAAAAAGACATGATAGCTTTAAATGCCAAACTAGATAAAACAGAATCACTAGAAGAGTTAAAAAAGACACTTAACTTTGTACAAGAAGAATATAAGGCGACAAGTATTTCTACAAGTGTTGTTGGTAAAAATGATGGAAACTGGTATGAGAGTTTTGTTATAGGTGCAGGAAAAAATTCAGGTGTAAAAAAAGAAAGTATAGTTATGAATGGCAGTGGGTTAGTTGGTGTAGTTTATGAAGTTTCCAACAATTATAGTAAGGCAATTTCACTATTGGATTCTAAGGCATCTGTAAGTTTTAAACTAGCAAAGGATGCCAATGCTAAAGGTACAATTACTCAAAATACTACTTTAGACAATAAAGATAGTTATAATAGTAAAGGGTATTTGCAAGGATATATGTTTGACTCGTCATATAATGTAATTCAAGGAGATATAATAACAACATCAGGTCTTGGATTCTTCCCAGATGGTATACCAATTGGTGAAGTTGAAAAAGTAGTTGATGATAAAGATAAGTCATTAAAATATGTAGTTGTAAAACCGTATGTTGATTTTAAGAATATAAATGACGTTGTAGTCATAGAACCAAGAAATATAGGATAAAGGGGATAAAAACAATGAAAAAAGTTTTACTTTGTCTATTGGGGATTGTGCTTATGACTATAGAAAATAGTATAACAAATTATATAGATATTTTTGGCATAAGCTTTAATTTAGTCCTTATGTATGTAACTATAATCTCTCTTTACTTAGATGAATTAGAGGGTGGGATTATAGCAGCAATAATAGGGATTATTAAAGACATAACCGTTGGCGGAATTCTTGGTGTAAATGCATTAATTTTGTTTATTATTGCATATGCAATTGGACACATGAGAGACCAGCTATATAAAGGTAGTTATATTATTACTTTTGTTTTAATTTTTATAGGCAGTTTAATTGATTCAATTGTCAATATAGGTACATCTAGTATAATTTATCAAAGCTATAACATATCAACACTTTTTGTAAAAGGTTTACTAGTAGCACCAATAGTGAATAGTTTAATTGGTTTAGTAATATATCGCTTATCTAAAAGAGCAGTTTTAAAACTTAAAGAAGATTAGTTGGTGATTTCATGGAAGAAAATAAACAAGTTGATAGACTAAAAATAATTAAAATAGTCATGAGTGTGATATTTTTAGCTATTTTAGTAAAAATAATCTACATGACTACATTTAAATATGAATATTACAATGAGTTAGCTGAGAATAAAACATATAAAAAGTTGGCAATAGAAGCTCCAAGAGGAGAAATAAAAGATAGATATGGGAGATTGTTGGCAGGAAATAAAAACTTATTTACTGTTCAAGTTTCAGGTAACGATATTAATAAGAAAGATACAAACAAACATTCAAGAGCAAATGAAATATCATTAAAACTTATAAATTTGCTGGAGAAAAATGGTGAAGAATATGTAGATGAGTTTCCTATATATGTAGAAAATGGAAAGTACTATTATACATATGACAGAGATATTAGAGAATATAAATCAGAAAATGGTATTCCAAGTGATTATAATGCTAAAGAAAGTTTTTATTATTTAGTAGATAAACTTATATCAGCTGGAATATTGTCTCAAGAAGATAAAAGATTGGATGCAACAAAATTACAGGCAAAACTAAATGAAAATGGATACTATCCACCTATTTTAGTTAGTAAATGGATGTTCACAGCAGAAAGAGATAAGATAGATTGGTTGGCTAGTTATAAGATAAAAGAAACTAAACTAAGTGCCAAAGAAGCGTTTGAAAAAGTAAGAAATAGTGATGCGTTAGAAATTGATAAAAGCTTAAGTGATGAAGATGCAAGGAAAATAATGGTTGTAAGGGATTTGATAAAATCAAAAGGATATTCTCAATATAATCCAGTAACTATTGCAAAAGATGTAGGAGAAACTACAATTGCCCAAATTGAGGAGCGTGCTATGGACCTTGTAGGTGTTTCGATAGCAGTTGAACCAGTAAGATATTATCCTAATGGGACATTAGCTTCACATATGTTAGGATATGTAGGAAAAATGCCATCCACTCAAATAGAATCATACCTTCAGAAAGGTTATGAAACTGGAGATATGGTAGGTCTTGCAGGAGTAGAAAAAAGTAACGAAAGCAGACTAAGAGGAACTGATGGTTATAAAATGGTTAAAGTTGACGCATTGGGTAGAATCAGTAAAGAAATTGAATCTAAAAAGCCTAAATCAGGAAATACTGTATACCTTACACTAGATAAAGATTTGCAAGACGTTTCAGATAATGCATTAAAACAGATAATCGAAGTTGCTTCTAAAGGTGGTACCTTTAAAAGTAAATTTGGGGACAAACCAATTAGTGCATATGCAGGAAAAGCACAATCAGCAGCTCTTATAGTTATTGATGTTAAAAATGGAGAAGTACTAGCTTCATCAAGCTATCCTAATTATGACCCAAATAAATTTGCAAAGGGTATTTCTACAGAAGACTATAAAGCACTTCAACCAAAAAATCCAAATGACTTACTAGCAGGAAGCCCTCTTTTAAACTTAGTTACACAAGGGGAATTCCAGCCAGGTTCTTCATTTAAGATGGTAACTTCAATGGCAGCCTTAGAAAATGGCTTAAATCCAAACTTTACTATAAATGACCCTGGGGTTATCATGTTAGGTAAAAAATCTTTTGGTGACTATGTGTGGAACCATGGTAGAGGAAATCATGGTATGACAAATTTATATAAAGCTATACAAGAGTCTTGTAATATATATATGGCAACTATTGGTACAGGTAAGATATGGCCCGATGGAAAAAGTATTGGTATAGATATGAATGCAAGTAAGATACTTGAGTATGCAAAATTATTTGGGTTAGATGGAAATACTGGGCTTGAAGACGAAGTAGAGGAAAGAGCAGGTAAGGTGCCTAGTACAGAGGATAAATTAAAATCAACACAAGCATTGTTAAAATCAGCTTTAGATAGAGAAATGGCCAATGACTTTGTTGATATAACTAGGGATAAAAATCCTAAAGAATACGAAAAAAGAATCGATGAAATTGTAAGTTGGGCAGCTGAAAAGAAAACTCCTGGTAGAGTAGAAACGATGAATAGATTGAAAAAATTGGATGTTAAAGAAAATAGAGTGAAAGATGTAGCGGATATGGCAGTATTTAGTTACTTTAACTTTGCAAAATGGAGTACTGCTGATACATTCAACTTAGCTATAGGGCAAGGTGAAAATGCCTATACACCAGCTCAAATATCAAGATATGTAGCTGCTATAGCAAATGGAGGTAATTTAGTAGAATTATCTGTAGTTGATAGAGCTGTCTCAAGTGATTATTCATCAGTAAAAATCAATGACCAAAAGAAAGTAGAAAAAATACCTTTCAAAAATTCTGATAATCTAAAGGAACTAACAAAAGGTATGAAATTGGTTTCGAGACAAGGTACAGCAAAAAGTGCTTTTGCTGATTTCCCAATAGATGTAGCAGCAAAGACTGGTACAGCTGAGAAAAGTGGGAAAATACCTACAGATAATGAATATGAATATTTAAAGAGTCATATGTCATCTTATAATGTTAACCTAGATGATGCGATTAAACTAGCTAATAATATGAAAGTAGAAAAAGAAAAAGAACTTTCGTTAGCTAAAGAAAAGGAAATAAAAAAGAAATTAGAGAATAAAGATTTAAAAGACGAAGAAAGAAAGAAATTAGAGGAAGAATTAGAAGATGGAGTAAAAGTTAGATTAGAGGATACTGATAAAGTAAATTCTTCATATCTAAGAAAAGCTATAAAAGAATTAAATCCAAAAATAACAGATGACCAAATAGATAAATTTAAACAAGATTATGGTTCTTTTACGTGGACTGTTGCTTTTGCTCCAGCAGATGACCCAGAAATAGCTGTTGTATGCGTAATTCCTCAAGGTGATTCAAGTGTATTCTCACTTTTACCAACTAGAGAAGTTATTGGAACTTATATGGGATTAGAGCAAACTAATAGTAAAAATGACAACAAGACGAATGATGCTAACAATTCTTCTGACGAAAATATAAATTTCGAGTCACAAATTAATAGATAGCTCAATCTATGTATAAACTTTAGCTTTATATAGAAAAAATAAAAGGGTTTAAAACGTATTTGAAGAATATAAATGATATATCACTCTGGAGGTTGTTATGTCTTTAAGAGAAATTTGTAGTCAAGAACTAGTAGAATTCAAGGGTAATAAAAGAGGGATAATAGTAAATATAAAAAGAGAAGCTCCATTTGAGGAAATACAGGAAAAAATAATAAACAAATTGGAAGCGTATGTTGGCTTTTTTAATGGGGCTAAAATTAGTAAAATTAATAGTGATTGTTTAACTGACATGGAGATTCTAGAACTAAAAGAAGGAATTACTTCTAGATTCGATGTGGAATTTGTTGAAGATCAAAAAGTTGAAGAAAATAGTAATTTTCCAACAAAATATGTCACTACCCTAAGATCTGGTGAAAATATTGAATTTGAAGGCGATGTAATTATATTGAATGATATGAAACCTGGCTCAAAAGTCCTTTCAAAATCAAATACAGTTGTTATGGGAGATATAAATGCTGGCGCTAAGGTTGTAGCAGGAGGCAATGTTTTTGTAATGGGTAAAATAGAAGGTTTTGTACATGCAGGTGCAGAAGGTAATGAATTTGCATATGTTGTTGCTGGAAATCTTAATCCTAAAATATTACAAATAGCAGATAATATTGCAGAAGCACCAGATGATGAAGAAAATTATGAAATTGAATCAGAAATTAGCCCAGAAATAGCCTTTGTAAGTAATGGAAGAATTGTAATAGAAAGCTATTTGTCAAAGTTAGACAAATAGAAAGAAAAATAGGGGGTAGTATTATGAGCGAAGTTATAGTTATAACATCTGGTAAAGGTGGGGTTGGAAAAACTACTACCGCAGCAAACTTAGGAACTGCGCTAAGCCTAGAAAATAAAAAAACAGTAGTTGTAGATGCAGATATTGGACTTAGAAACTTAGATGTAGTAATGGGTCTTGAAAATCGAATAGTTTATGACATAGTAGATGTAGTTGAAGGAACTTGTAGGCTTAAGCAAGCTCTAATAAAAGACAAAAGATTTGATAATCTATATTTATTACCAGCAGCACAAACTAGAGACAAAAATGCTGTATCAGTTGAGCAAATGATTGACTTGTGTGAGAAACTAAAAGAATCTTTTGAGTATATAATAATAGACTGCCCAGCAGGTATTGAGCAAGGATTTAAAAATGCAATAGCTGGAGCAGATAGAGCCATTGTGGTTACAAATCCAGAAATATCAGCTGTAAGAGATGCTGATAGAATAATAGGTTTATTAGAAGCAAATGAAATAAAAGAGATAAGATTAGTTATAAATAGAATTAGAAATGATATGGTTAAGCGTGGAGACATGATGGATAAACAAGATATAATAGAAATATTAGCAATAGATTTATTAGGCCTTGTTCCTGATGATGAAAGTATAATTATATCAACAAATAAAGGTGAGCCAGCCATACTTGATTCTAAGTCACTTGCTGGTCAAGCATACAAAAATATCGCAAAAAGGATACTAAATGAAGAAGTTCCTCTACTTGATCTTGAAGTTGAAGATGGATTCTTTGGTAGACTTAAAAAAATGTTTAGCATGGCTAAGTAGCAAAGGAGGATACATCTGTGTTAGATTTATTTAGAGTTTTTTCTAACGAAGCTAAAACTAGTAAATCTGTTGCTAAAGAAAGGTTAAAACTAGTTTTAGTTCATGATAGAGTAGATTGTTCACCACAACTTTTAGAGATGATAAAAACAGACATTTTAAAAGTAATAGCTAATTACGCAGAAATAGAAGAAGATGGGCTTGAAATAAAAATGTCTAAATGCAGAGGTGAGCATGATGACAAACCTGTATCTGCATTAGTTGCTAATATACCATTAAAGAATATTAAAGATAGATGTATGTAATTAGTGCTTAAAAGGGGGGATATCCTTATTGGTATATGCCCCTTTTATTTAATTATATGTTTAAAGATAGAAAGACGGTGATTCTTTGAAAAAAATCAATATTAATTATAAGTCGACAATTAAGTTGATAAAACAGTTAGACTGGAAACTTATAGTTACAGTATTAGCTATCTTTATTTTTGGGCTTGTTATACTTAGTAGTGCAACACATGCTAATTCAACAGGTTCATATAATCAATTGATTAAACAAGGGCTAGCTTTTGTACTTGGTATAGGAATGATTATAGTCATACTATTTTTTGATTATAATCTTTTGGGAAGGTATTACAAAGCTCTTTATATAATAAGTCTTATTTTGTTAGCCATCGTTTTATTACCTGGAATTGGGACAGTAAAAGGTGGGGCTAGGTCGTGGATTAACTTAGGACCACTTGATTTGCAGACATCTGAAATAGTTAAACTAACATTTGTACTAAGTTATGCAAAGATACTTGAATCCAAAAAGGATAAATTAAATACATTAAAGGAAGTTATGCCTGTTGTAGTTTATTCGCTTCCATTTATCGGATTATTAATTGCACAGCCAGACTTGGGAACAGGGATTGTATTTTGTTCTATGATATTTGCAATGCTGTTTACAGCAGGTCTTAGCTCAAAGTTGATAAAAAGAGGAATAATCATACTGTTGCTATCAATGCCACTGATGTATTTAATGATGGCAGACCATCAGAAGATAAGAATAGAAGCCTTTTTAAATCCAGAAGATGTAACGCTAAAAGGAAACTATCAAGTTATGCAATCTCTGATTGCAATTGGTTCTGGAGGTATGACAGGTAAGGGATTATATAATGGAAGTCAAAATCAAGAAGACTTTTTACCTGTGCAAGATAGTGACTTTATATTTGCTGTTGTAGGTGAAGAACTTGGTGTAATAGGAATGGCAGTAATGATAATTCTATTTATTATATTCCTATTAAGGCTTTTAGTAATTGCAAGAGATGCAAAAGATTTTTATGGAACCCTCATCGTGGTTGGCGTTATGGGAATGTTTGGTTACCAGATAATCCAAAACATAGGTATGACCGTTGCGTTAATACCAGTAACTGGAGTAACATTACCCTTTGTAAGTTATGGAGGTAGTTCGTTACTGACATCTTTAGCAAACTTAGGATTAGTACTAAATGTATGTATGAGAAGAAAGAAAATAAATTTCTAAATTTAAATACATTTAAACATAAATTGAGGAGATTAGGTATATGAATATAGCATTAGTAGCGCATGACCAAATGAAAAATACTATGGTCGGATTTTGTATAGGTTATGAATCAATTTTAAAAAAGTATGGACTATATGCAACTGGAACTACAGGAAAAAGAATAATGAATGAAACTGAATTAAGTATAAATAGATTGGCATCTGGTCCTTTAGGTGGAGACCAACAAATAGGTTCTTTAATAGTAACACAAGAGATAGATTTAGTTATTTTTTTAAGAGACCCATTGACGTCTCAGGCTCATGAAACAGATATACAAGCATTGATAAGACTTTGTGATGTTTATCATGTTCCAATAGCTACAAATCTAGCTTCAGCAGAAATATTTATAAAAGCTCTTGATAGGGGAGAACTATCATGGAGAGAAGTTAGAAAAAGTAAAAATCAACGAGTTTAAAAAAGTAAATAGTATACAAAAATTAGGAGATGTATCAAATAAAAATTTGAATCATCTCCTTTCTATATAAAAATAGAAATGATATTTCTAGAAATTAATAATCTATCTGATAATTATTTAGAAAAAAAGTACTATATCACTGATTTTTCTCATTTGATATATATACATATAGTCCAATACAAGTATAACAGATTATCTGTTTCTTTATATTATTATAGATATAATCGTGCTTCCTAATATAACTATACTTTCCCAAAAATGTATTGAATATACAAATTATAATCTGTATAATATTGTTAGGTGAGAATGTATACAATTTCTGTAATAGGGTTTATGAATACACCATATGGTATGGTTGCATTAGCTCCAGATGGTGAACCTGTTAGTTATCCTTTTGAATATGATAAGCCATTTTCTTTAGATTTTACTGGTAAGAACCTTTCTGCAGCAGAATTATCAAAATATTGTAAAAAAAATAATATAATTATTAAAGTAGAAATTGGTGAAACAACATCTAATTCTGGAATAGGGCTAGTAGCATATGCTAGATACGTGAATTAATACAAGTATACGAGTATACAAATAGAAAAGACTATAAACAATGCACCCTCTTGGTGGGGGTGCATTTAGCATTATATCAGTTATTTTGGAAAATAAAAAAGGAGTTGAAGTTAAAATTAGATTAGAAAAAGTCAATTTTAAGACAACTCCATTTTAATTTATTTTTAAATATAAAATCATTTATTTTAAATAATATTATGTGTGATTAATGGCTATTTAACTAATTTTGCAAATTCTGCACCAAATGCCATACACTCTTTTAATGTCTCTTCACTAGGGAAGAATTTTTTCTTAAGAGATTCTACAGGCATTTTGAATGACATAGATTTAAGTAAAGTTTCAGCCATAGTTATACCTTCACCACTCCAACCAAATGAACCAAATACTCCTGCTATCTTGCCTTGGTTAGCCATTGGGTCTATAACAGAGAATAAATCCCACATAGGTTTAACCATAGTTTTGTTTATAGTTGGAGAACCTAATAGTATTACTTTTGATACTACTAATGTATCGTGCATTTCTGTTAATGTCATATCTTCTAAATCATATAATTCAGCTTTTGCACCTTCTTTATCAAGTCCTTCTTTTATCTTTTTAGCCATCTCTAAAGTATTGCTATAAGCTGATAAGTAGAATATAGAAACTTGGTTCTGATTAGTCGTATTAACAGCTTCTGTAGACCACTCAACATATCTTTTAACAGCAGCCATTGGGTCTTTAGTAAGCATTGGACCATGAGAAGTCAATATAGTATCAAATTCTATGTTTAGTTCTACCACCTTATCTACAGCACTTAAAACATGCTTAGCAAATGGCTTAACTATACAATCATAGTAGTGTTTAGCTGATTTTAGATAATCTTCACTATTCACTACATCTGCATCAACACTTGCAAAGTGACAACCAAATGCATCACAAGTTAAAAGAGTCTTCTCCTCTTCAATGTAAGTAAACATTGTATCAACCCAATGTAAGAATGGAGCAGTTATAAATTTAAGGTTTCTTTTACCAATATTTAAAACTTCACCATCTTTTATTACATGACAGTTAAAAGGTCTATTTATTTGACCATCTAAGTATAGTTTAGCAGCTTTAGTACAATAAACTTCTATATTAGGATTTATATCTAATAAATATTTTAAACTACCTGCATGGTCTGGTTCTGTGTGATGAATTACAACATAGTCAATTTTAGCTATATCAGTAACTTCTGATAGATTACTTAAGAACTCATCTTTAAAATTTGCCTTTACTGTGTCAAATAAAACCGTTTTTTCGTCCTTGATTAAATAAGAGTTGTAAGTTGTCCCAAACTCAGTTTCCATTATTATGTCGAATACTTTTAAACCTTCATCTACTACGCCAGTAAAGTAGATATCTTTTTTTACTTCAAAAACTTTACTCATTTTTAACCCTCCTAAAATTTATCATTATATAAGTAACATACCCCATTTTGAGGTGAATGAAACAAAAGATGTCATGATAAGTCATGTAAAACAATCGTTTTATGTTTATAATATATCATACTTTGTAAAAAATTTGTATTTCAATAAGAATTTAATGGAAATATTCTTAAATATTTTTAGACACTCTATTTTGTGAATAATATAGATTTTAAATTCAATATTTTAGTTATATTTTTGATAGAAAATATTTTATCGTGTATAATATTAATTATAAATAAGAATAAAAATAAAGAGCTTGTTTGGAGGAATTTTAATAAATGAATAAAGTAGACTTGAAAAAAATCTTAAAAAAAGTAGAAAAGCCTGCTAGATATCTTGGAAATGAAATAAATTCAATTCATAAAGATACTAGTAATAGTGAATTGATAAGATATGCACATTGCTTTCCAGATTTATATGAAGTTGGTATGAGTCACTTAGGAAGTCATATATTATATGATGTAATAAATAAGGATGAAGATGTATTTTGTGAGAGAGTGTATTCTCCTGCAGTTGACATGGAAAATATAATGAGAGAAAAAAGTATACCATTATTTGCATTAGAGTCAAGAGAGCCTATAACAAACTTTGATTTTGTCACTTTTACACTTCAATATGAACTTTCATATACTAATATCTTAAATATATTAGATTTAGCCAATATACCAATATTAAAAGAAGAAAGAACCTTGGAAGACCCATTTATAATGGTTGGTGGTCCTTGTGCTTATAATTCCGAACCATTAGCAGATTTTGTAGATGTAGTAATATTAGGTGAAGGTGAAGAGGTTAATTTAGAAGTAGTAAATGAGTATAAAGAATGGAAGAAAAATAAAACGACTAGAGAAGATTTTTTATATAAAATATCTAGTATAGAAGGAGTATACATACCAAGTTTTTATGATGTCAAGTACAATGAAGATGGTACAGTTCAAAGTGTAATTCCTAATAGAGAAGGGATTACTAAAAATCCTACTAAAAGGATAATAAAAGATGTTGAAACTGTAGATTATCCAGAAAAACTAATAGTACCTTATATAGATACGGTTCATGATAGAATAGTACTAGAATTATTTAGAGGATGTACTAGAGGATGTAGATTCTGTCAAGCAGGTATGATATACAGACCAATAAGAGAAAAGAGTGTTAAAAGACTTAAAGAAATATTAGATAAATTAGTTAAGAATACTGGATATGATGAAATATCATTATCATCACTTAGTACGAGTGATTATAGTAAGTTATCAGAGTTGACTGATTATCTGGTAGATGAATATGCATCTAATAATATTGGAATTTCGCTTCCATCCCTTAGATTAGATAATTTTTCAATGGAAATTGCTGATAAAATACAACAAGTAAGAAAATCTGGGCTTACTTTTGCTCCAGAAGCAGGAACTCAAAGACTTAGGGATGTTATAAATAAAGGTGTTACAGAAGAAGATTTGGAAAATGCAACAGAAAGAGCTTTTGAGATGGGGTGGAATAGTGTTAAGTTGTATTTTATGATTGGTTTACCAACTGAAACTTATGATGATTTAGATGGAATAGCTAAGTTAGCCTATAAAGTTATTGATATTTATAGAAAAGTAAATGGAGGAAAATTAAAGAGAAGTTTTGGTGTTACAGTAAGTACCTCTACATTTGTACCAAAGCCATTTACACCTTTCCAATGGCATGGTCAAGACACTACAGAAGAAGTGGTTGAGAAACAAAAACATTTAGTAAATAAATTGAGAAACAACAATATAAAATACAATTACCATGATTCAAAAACTAGCTTAATGGAAGCTGTAGTAGCTAGAGGAGATAGAAGAATAGGAAAGGTAATATACGATGCCTTTAGACTAGGTGCAAAATTTGATGGATGGGCAGAACATTTTAATTTAGATATATGGAAAGAAGCTATGCAAAAGAATAATCTTTCTATAGATTTTTATGCACATAGAAATAGAAACTATGAAGAGGTATTTCCTTGGGACCATATAGATGTAGGTATTAGTAAAAAATTCTTGATTAGAGAAGATGAAAATGCTAAAAAAGAAAAAATCACTTCTGATTGTAGACATAATTGTAAAGGATGTGGAATAAATATACATGATATAGGAAGGGGGCTTTGCTAATATGAGTAAGATAATAAGAGTAAAATTTAAAAAAGAAGGCGATATGATATATATATCACATCTTGACCTTCAGAGATTATTACAAAGAGCATTTAGAAGAGCTGAAATAAACTTATCACATTCTCAAGGATTTAATCCTCATCCTAAGATGAGTTATGGCAATGCTTTGGCTTTAGGGACAGAGAGTCAAGGTGAGTATGTAGATATTGAGATAGAAGAAGACGATTTATCAGTAGAGGAGTTTTTAAGTAAAGTATCAGTTCAACTTCCAGAGGGGATAGAATTTATCAAAGTAAAAGAAATTGATAGACAAACACCTTCTCTTTCTTCTGTGATAGATTATGGAGAGTATCTGTTTAATATAGATTTGAAAAGACCTCTGACTAAAGAGTTTGTAAAAAGAAAAGTAATAGATTTTATGAACAATAAAGAAATAATCATAACAAAAAAGAATAAAAAAGGGAAGATGGTCGAAGTTGATATAAGACCTATGATAAGAACTTTTGATGTTTTAAATTTAGAAGATGAACATATTACTCTTACTGCTACTATAGCTACAGGCTCAAAAACTAATTTAAATACTAATATACTTATTCCAAAGATATTAGAGATGTTTGAACTTGATATTGACCCATTAGATGTTGATATATTGAGAAGAGATTTGTATGTATTAGAAGATGGGGAATTAGTGACTCCTATGTAAGCTCGAGAGGTGAAGTTGTGAAAAAGATAGTTATTGAGTCCTTAATAGGGTCTCAGAAAACAGCAGTACTTAAAGATGGAAAGTTGGTAGAACTTTTTGTTGAAGATAATTTAAATAAAAAGACTGTATCCAATATATATCGTGGAATTGTAAAAAAAGTTATACCAGGAATAGAAGCTTGTTTTGTGGATATTGGATTTAAGAAACTTGCTTATTTACAATTAAAAAAGGGAAGTTCTATAAAATCTGGTCAGGATATTTTGGTTCAGATAAATAAGGAAGAAATAGGAACTAAAGGTGCAAAATTAAACACTGAGATTAGTATTTCTGGAAGGTATATAGTCTATATACCTTCCAATGATAGAACTACAATATCAAATAAAATTACTGATGAAAAAGAACGATTTAGACTAAAAAAAATTACTAAGGCAGTAAATAAAGAAAATTTAGGATTAATAATAAGAACTGAGGCTCAGGGTTGTACTCATGATGAAATAAAGAAAGATATAGAAGAGTTGAAATTAAAGTATGAAAATATATTAAAAGAGTATAAACTTGGTATAGGACCAAAATTATTATATAAGTCTTTAGATTTTGCAACCAAATATGTAAAAGATAATGTGAATGATGATATTGATTCTATAGTTACCAATAGTTATGATAAGTACTCTGAACTTAAGTCTATTTTAAAGTGCATCGATAAGACTTATGTTGATAAACTAGTTATTGAAGAAAATAGAGATGTATTTGATTTATATAGAATAGAATCTCAAATAGAAAAATTATTAAATAAAAAAGTATGGTTGAAGAGTGGAGGGTACTTAATAATTGAAAAGACAGAAGCTCTTACAGTTATAGATGTAAATACAGGCAAGTTTGTTGGGTCTGGAAAACTTGATGAAACAGTTTATAAAACGAATCTTGAAGCTGCAAAAGAAATTGTAAGACAGCTTAGAATTAGAGATATAGCTGGAATAATAATAATTGATTTTATCGACATGCATAAAAAGAAGCATCAAAATGAGGTTTTACACATCCTAGAAGAAGAATTTAATAAAGATAAAAGAAAAGCTGAAGTATTAGGTATGACAAAACTTGGTTTAGTAGAAGTTGCTAGGCGTAGAGAAAAAGAGTCTATTGATAAGTATTATTTAATGGCTTGTCCATGTTGTGATGGTGAACAAACAATAAAATCTGTACATCATATGGTAGATAGCATTGAAAAAGAAATTATGAGAATAAGTGAACATACAATATATAAAAATATAATAGTAGAGTTTAATGATTTTATTTTTGAACAGATAAAAGAATTTTATATGGATATAATTGATAAAATTGGTGAAAAATATAATATAAAGATTTCTTTAAACGCAAATAGTACATTAAAACACAATAAAACCAACGTTATTTTAGATAAAGTAGTTGACAATAAAATGTAAATATTTTATAATTAATAATTGTAATGCCGCACAGTAAAGGTTTAAATCTTCCTAATGAAGTACCTTGTACTGGCGAGTTTGAGACCGAGGAGGTGTATTTAATGTACGCTATAGTAAAGACTGGTGGAAAGCAATATAAAGTTTCTGAAGGTGATGTATTATTCGTTGAAAAATTAGAAGCTAACGCAGGTGATGTTGTTACTTTAAACGAAGTATTAGCTTGCTCTAAAGATGGAGAATTAAAATTAGGTTCTCCAGTGGTAGAAGGAGCATCTGTTCAAGCTAAAGTTGTTGAACAAGGTAAAGCTAAGAAAGTTATAGTTTTCAAGTATAAAGCAAAAAAAGATTACAGAAGAAAACAAGGACATCGTCAATCATACACTAAGATAGTTATAGAAAAAATAAATGCTTAGTTATTGGTTAAGTTATGATAAAGGTTAAATATTATTATAATGATGATTTCTTATTACAAGGTTTTTGTTTAAAGGGACATGCTGATTTTGCTGAAATAGGCTATGATATAGTATGTGCTGCAGTTACTTCTAATGCTATTGCAGTTATAAATTCTTTAGACAAATTACAAAAGATTGAATTTGAAAAAGTAGTAGGAGAAGAAGGTCATATAGAATGTATAGTTAAAGATACACATATAAAAGACGCACAATTATTACTAAATCACTTTCAATTAGCGGTTGGAGAAATTAAACGGGAATACCCAAAAAATATAAAAATTTTAAAAAAGTAGGGGGTGACTCCATATGTTAAACATGAATTTACAATTATTAGCATCTAAAAAAGGGGTAGGTTCTTCTAAAAATGGTAGAGATTCTATATCTAAAAGATTAGGTGTTAAGAGATTCGATGGTCAATTAGTAACTGCTGGAAGTATAATAGTTAGACAAAGAGGAACTAAAATACATCCAGGAACTAATGTTGGAAAAGGTAGCGATGATACTTTATTTGCATTAGTTGATGGTACTGTTAAATTCGAAAGAAAAGACAAGAAGAGAAAAAAAGTTAGTATATATCCAGTAGCAATAGCTGAGTAATATACATAAAAGGAGTGTTGAGGCACTCCTTTTTCTTATAATACTGATGAATTTATAATAGTATTTTTGGTAATGCTAATTAAAAGTTTTTAATTAAGTAGGTGAAGAATTTGTTTATAGATAAAGCAAGAATATTTGTTAAGGCTGGAAATGGTGGAAATGGTTCGGTAGCATTTAGAAGAGAAAAATATGTTCCAGCAGGTGGACCAGATGGTGGAGATGGTGGTCGTGGAGCAAGCATCATATTTGAAGTTGATTTGGGTCTTAGAACTCTAATGGACTTTAAGTATCAGAAAAAATATCAAGCTCAAAATGGTGGCGACGGAAGTAAAGGTAAAAGAGCTGGTAAAAATGGAGAAACTTTAGTATTAAAAGTACCATCAGGTACAGTAATAAGAGATGAGGCTACAGGTCTTGTACTAGCAGATTTAAAGAAAGAAGGAGATACAGCTATAGTTGCAAAAGGTGGTATAGGTGGTAAAGGGAATCAACACTTTGCAAATGCAGTAAGGCAAGCTCCAGCTTTTGCAAAATCTGGTACAGATGGAGAAGAAAGATGGATAACTCTTGAACTTAAAATGATAGCAGATGTAGGTCTTTTAGGATTTCCAAATGTAGGTAAATCAACATTTCTATCAGTTGTAACTAAAGCTAAACCAAAAATTGCAAACTACCATTTTACAACATTGACACCAAATTTAGGTGTTGTTCAAACTAAATTTGGAGATAGCTTTGTACTTGCAGATATACCTGGAATTATAGAAGGTGCTTCTGAAGGTGTAGGATTAGGTCATGAGTTTTTAAGACATGTTGAGAGAACAAAGGTATTGATACATATTGTAGATATATCTGGATTAGAGGGAAGAGACCCTATTGAAGATTTTGACAAGATAAATGATGAGCTTAAATTGTACAATGAAAAACTTTCAAAGAGACCACAAGTTGTAGTTGCAAACAAGTTTGATATATTAGAAGATGAAAGTAAGTTTGAGAAGTTTAAGAGTGAATTAGAAGGCAGAGGATATACAGTATTTAAAATGTCAGCAGCAACTCGTGAAGGCATTGACGATGTAATAGCCTATGTTTCTAAAATGCTAAAAGAAGTAGAAGATGTAGAATTAGTTTCAGAAGAAGAAATGTATAGACCAGAACTTGATATTGGTACTGAAGAAGAATTAAGTATAGATATTGAAGATGGTGTGTATGTAGTTACAGGTAAAGCACTTAGAAGAATAATGTATTCTGTAAATTTTGATGATATGGAATCACTTCAATATTTCCAAAAAGCTATGGAAAGTCAAGGTGTTTTTGATAGGCTTAGAAAAATGGGAATAGAAGATGGAGATGTAGTTAGAATTTACGAATTAGAATTTGAATTTTACAATTAAGTTTAGTATAGAATTATAGAGGTGAGAATATGTTAAAAGGAAAACAAAGAGCGTATTTAAGATCTTTGGCAAATACTTTAAAGCCTACTACACAAATCGGTAAAGAAGGTGTCACAGAAAGTTTCTTAGAGCAATTAGATGGTATGTTAAGAACTAGAGAATTAGTAAAAGTTACTATATTAGAAAATGCTGGTCTTGATGCTAAAGAAACTGCTAATGCAGTATGTGAAGCTTTAAGAGCAGAATTTGTGCAAGCTATTGGTTTTAAATTTACTATTTATAAGAGAAATATTGAGGAACCTAAGATACTTTTCCCAGGACATGAACAGGCAAAAGCCAAGACTAAAAATAATAATGTTACAAAAAAAGGTAAACCAACTAAAAGAGCAGTTAGATAATAGTCTATGTTCTTTTAGGGAAATAAGTTAAAAAAATAGTGACAATTGGTAGAAATTGTATTATACTATTAAACATAAATTTAAATTAGCAATCTTATCAAGAGAGGCAGAGGGACTGGCCCTATGAAGCCCGGCAACCAGTATATTTTACTATACATTGGTGCTAAATCCTGCAGCAGTTATGCTGAAAGATGAGTATAAACCCGTCATATGGCTTGAGTTTATACTCAAGCTTTTTTAATTAGTATATTTATACATATAAATAATTTAATATAATCAAAATGATGGGGGTATATAACAGTGAAGATAGCAATATTAGGGTATGGAACAGTAGGAAGTGGATTAATTGATTTAATAGAAAATAATACTTCAAAAAGAGATATAGAAATTGCTGGAATTTTAGTTAAAAATAAAGAAAAATATAAGTCTAAGAAGTATTTTGATAAGATAACAACTGATATAGAAGATATATTTAATAAGGATATTGATATACTAGTTGAAGTAATTGGAGGATTAAATCCAGCTTTTGATTATGTAACAAGAGCGTTAAATAAAAAAATACATGTAGTGACAGCTAATAAAGATTTACTGGCTGAAAAAGGTAGCGACCTTATAGAATTGGCTAATTTAAATGACGTTAGCATCAAATTTGAAGCATCTGTGGCAGGTGGTATACCAGTTTTAAAACCATTGATAGAATCACTGGAAGGCAATAACATAAAGAGCATAAATGCTATTTTGAATGGAACTTGTAATTTTATATTATCAAAGATGTATGATGAAAATTTACTATATGATGTGGCTTTAAAACAAGCACAAGAGTTAGGGTTTGCAGAAGCTAATCCAGATGCAGATGTTTTAGGATACGATAGTGCTAGAAAATTATCTATACTGTCTACTTTATCTTATGGGAAAATAGTATATTGGAAAGATTTGTTATTAGAAGGAATAACTTCAATAGATGAAAAAGATATAGAATATGCAAAAAAATTAAATTGTAAGATAAAATTGGTTGCTAGAAGTAAGTATGAATCAGGAGAAGTAAGTGGATTTATTAGACCAGCATTAGTGGATAATAATAATATGCTTTCAAAGATAGATAATGAGTTCAACGTAGTTATTTTAGTGGGCGACTCAGTAGGTGAACTTTCTTTTGTAGGTAAGGGAGCTGGAAGGGGTGCAACAGGTAGTGCTGTTTATGCTGATATTATAGATATAATAGATAATAGAAGTTCCAATATAAAGTCTTTTTCAAAAGGGAAACTGGATTTAAGTGGTCTTATAGAAGATGAATGTAGTGCTGTAGTTAGATTTAGTGAATATAATAAAGATGGGATTTTAAAATGTTTAGATAAATACATAAATAGCTATGATATCATAGATAACGAAGAACTAGCGATTTTTGTAAATGCAAAGTCAGAGCATGAAATTGATAGATTTTTGGCAGATGTAAAAAGAAATAATTACAGTAAATCAGTTAAAAAGTTATTGAAGATAGATTAAAGTATTAATATAGGAATTATAAAAATTGAAGGTGAAGTAAATCAAAATAGTTATTTTGTTTTACTTCACTTTTTTAGTATCTGGTGAATTAATAAGATAATAGAAAAATATATACGTTATAATTACCCAATAAAGAAATTTTCACTGGCTTCATTGATAGCTTGCTGAGTTACCCTTATATATCGCTGTGTAGTGGCCACAGAACTGTGATTTAAGAGTTCCTTAACCAATTCTAAGTTGTTATTACTCTTTTCAAATTGAGTGGTAGCATAGAGCTTTCTAAAGCTATGTGTGCTTATATTATACAAATTTAAGTGTTTACAAATTATCCTCAACTGCTTTTGAATAGCTTTTGTTTTTATGTTTACTAAGTAGTCATTTGATTTAAGATTATACTTTCTTGCATGTTCATTTATGGATTCAATTATATTTTTATTAACTGGTCTATACTGCAATTTACCTGTCTTTTTTTCATTTATTTCCAACATATTACCTTTAAAATTACCTATCTTTAATCTTAAAATATCTGATATTCTTAGACCTAAATTAGCTTCTAACATTAGTGCCAATGCAACTTTAGGATTTTTTCTAAATCTTTTTTCAACGCCATTTTCACTATAAGTAAAGCCCGTATGTAATAGTTCCATTATCTTTTTATATTCGTCTATTTCTATAGGTCTTGTTGCCATTTTCAACCACTCCTCTTAGTTTGATTTGGTAAGTTTAGGTCGGTATTTATTATATAATATAAATGAAATATTATATAATGGAAAAATATTCCAGTAAACTTATATAAGTGTGATATATGTGATTAAGGAGAATTTTTTGAAAAATGTTTCTAATAAAATTATAAAATTGTGATGAAATAACTTTGTTGTAAAACTAATTAAAAAGGTTATTAAAATTATGACAAATATAATAAAAAAATGGAAGTATTTAGTCAATTATTGTTAGTTTTATTTTTTTCGTAAGAATTTCTTAATAGAAAAAGTATTTTTATATCTTATTAGTTTCCCGCTTGTAGATAAATTTTTCATATGCTTTTTAGCAATAAATAAAGCTGAAACTAGATAAATTATTACTACAATTTGAAGAATTGTGTCATAATAGCTGAGATAATAAAACCAGATTAAGTTATTATATATAACATTATATGTATCAGCAAAGCTAGAAACTAACACCGTAGAATTTGCAATTGGATAAAGTATAAATATAAAGAGAGCAGCTAAAATTCCATGAGCAAACTTGCTTAGTATGTATAATTTTAAGTCTATGTCTGTTTTTGATAAAAATGTACAGCATTGAGCCAGTATGGATAATCCACTAAATCCTATCAAAAAGCTAGCTAAAGACGCTCTTAGGATTTCTGGAGCACTTGTTATACTAGATACCTTATTGCAACCTATAGTGATTTCAAATAGACCACTTACGAATGCTTGACAGAGTTCTTTACTAACACCTAAAAATGAAAGAGGTAAATATATAATTGATGCTATTAATGAGATTACATTAAAAAGAGATAGTATTTTAAATACTACTGAAAAAACAATTACAAATCCACCAACTGTAAGTAATGTATTTACTCCATTAAATACAGCATTTCCAAATAGAACAAAAAAACCATTCCCACTTGAATTCCTAATATTAATTATGTTTTTTATGTTTGTTTTTAAATCTAATTTTGTCTTTGGAAGACTTTCATTACCATAATTTCTAAAGAAAAGACCAACTAATATAGTCCCTAGATAATGGCATAGAATCATTAAGTAACCTAAGTTTGAATTTTGGAACATACCTGTGCCAACTGAACCTATTATGAATAAAGGTCCTGATGTAGAACAAAACGACACAAGTCTTTGTGCCTCATGCTTAGAAATTTGCTTATTACTTCTAAATTCAGAAGCCAAACTTACTCCTACTGGATAACCAGATACTGTAGATATAGCAAAAGCTAAAGCACTCTTTCCTGAAACATTAAACACAAGTCTAGTCAAGGGATTGATAATAAACCCTATAATATCCACTATTTTTAAATCAACAATTAAGTTTGCCCCAATTATAAATGGTAGTAGTGATGGAACTAAAACATTAGACCATATAGAGAAACCCTCTCTTGCAGATTTTATAGCTTCATTTGGGTGCAGGATAATGCCTAAAACTAGAACTCCAACTATGATAGCTGGAGCAAAAAAAGCAATAATTTTATTTTTTTTCATAATATCACCTATAAATTTGAGTTATAAGATATTATATTAAAAGTAATAAAAATATATGAATGTAATGGCTTAAGATATATAATAGATATATATTACAACAACGATTATCATATTGGAGGAAAAAATGTTTAATAGTATAGCTAGTAAAAAAGTTTATGAACAAGTAATTGAGCAAATACAATATAAAATACTAAATGGAGAGTTAAAAAAGGGTGATAAATTACTATCAGAAAGAGAATTATCTGAGCAAATGAATGTAAGTAGAACTTCCATCAGAGAAGCTATTAGAGTACTAGAAACTACGGAAGTGATAGAAAGTAGACAAGGTGAAGGAAAGCTATAAAAACTTTAGGATAGCAATATTTACTTAAATTTGTAAATCAACATAATATTTAAGTTAATGTTACCATCCTAAAGGTATGTGTATATAGATAAAGTAAGTTTTATTTTTTTGATGAAATATTGATGAAATAATTTTTATAAGTTAGATAAGATTATTTTAAAAATCTATTTTACATAAATTGGACGAGTGTAAAAATCCATAGGACCTTTTATTAAGTCTTTATTATTTTTATAATATACTGAGTTATATATATTTGTAGATTTTATATCATAATTTATGAGTGTTTTAAAAATTATATTATCTAATGAAAATGATATATTTGAAAATTTGTTTATTATTTCTATTTCAGATTTGTTTTTTATCTCTTTTAGGATTTCTCTGCCTTTATCATTAAAAGCAAGTATTCTTATATAAGGGATAGTATCTATATTTTTTATAAGTTGCATATCACTTTTTTTAATACCTAACAATATATTATTTAAAGTTCGTTTAATTTTGGTTAAAGTATATCGCTTAGATTTAATTGATAGCTGTAGCTCATGTATAGATTTAGATGTAAAAATATCTTTATAGATTCTATTTTCTATGCCTTCATTTACTTCAAAATAATCTTTTAAAGTGTCTATATCTCTAAGTATGATTGTTTTTAAAATATCAAAGAAGAAGTCATCAAACATAGGTAAAAAACCATTATCTATTTTTTTATTTAGGATATTATAAGTTTTTTGTGGAATAACATTTTTTAAGTGACAAATGTTTATATTTTCTTTAAGTGAAGCCCTTATAGCAGTAGCAGAGCAAATATTACTACCAATTTCTTCAGAATTATATTCTGATTGAACTCTGGATATAGTAAATGGTTTTATGTTGCTATTTAAATGGATGAGATTTTTTATATATTCTATTCCAAGTATATTGTTTGATGAATTTAATGTTTTTGATAATTGTTCCTTTGAAGAATTCTTTATAAAGTTATTTTTTTTGTTTTCATGTATATAATCAAAAAGTGCATTAGCTCTAGCTGTTGGAAATAACAGACCGTTATCTAAATACTTTTTTAAAAATAACTTAAATTCATCTGGTTCATTTGCTAAAATTTCAGCGATATTATAAAGAATTTCTGTATCTCCTTCTTCACTACCAAAACATATAGAATTTATACAGTTTAGTGAATTTAAAATTGTTATAGCTCCATGAGAAAAAATTTCAGCACTTTGGCAAGCAAATAAAGTTGGTAATTCTATAACTAAGTCTACACCATTTTCGACAGCAATTTTTGCTCTAGTATATTTATCAAATAAAGCTGGTTCACCTCTTTGTAGAAAGTTTCCACTCATTATTGCCACAGTATGTGTTGCACTTGTTTTTTCTATAGATTTAGATAAATGATATATGTGTCCATTATGAAATGGGTTGTATTCAACTATTAATCCAAGTATATTCATAAAATACTCCTTTTATCTTTTGTTAATATATATCATAATTTATTACAATATATATAAATTTTAAAATTTAATTACAAAACTAAAAAACGTAAAAAAAATTATAAAAATGTAGAAATACTACATAGTAAAAAATTAGTTAAATGTTATTAAAATAACTTTATTAGACCTTTATATTATATTATTATAGCAAATTGGAAAGAATAATCTACATTAAGTTAATTTGTTAAGATATTATTAGTAAAATACACAATTTACCATAATAGAAATATGATATAATATAAAAAAAAAGTATATACTTTTATATTAAAAGGTGATATATTATTTATGAAAATCGTTTAATGTATACAATAATAT